>DATEOO010000261.1:0-4171 GCA_035274085.1 Candidatus Nitrosocosmicus sp. | reverse complement strand
ATTTTGGTTTGATGATTGTGATTGATCTATTGATTGTTTTGCTTTATTTTTCTTGTTGTGAGTTGCTAAAGCATCATCTACATTTAGCATTGGACTGACAAATAGGGTTAATGCTAATGCTGCTATTGCAAATGATGCGATAAAGAGTTTTTTGTTTTTGTTTTGGTTTTGGTTTTGGTTGTGAATATTTTTTGTTTTATTCATACCTTCGATATTCTAAAAAAAATATATGGGATTTGCTAACTAGGTATAATACTCTAATATTCTAGCAGTTTTAGAATTAGACTGAAAAAGAGCATATCTATTAATGGGAAAACAATGAATAAAATTTTATTAATTAAGAATAATTATCTATCTATAGATTAACAGATTATTGTCAGATAATTTATATACGCTTTTCCTCACTCAAATGAAATGAATTACACCATTATTTGGATGGTTCTGTTTGATGATATAATACACGGTATGACATATGCTTTTACTAAATAGCATAATTATTAGTCTTACCAAAACTTTTAAGAAGTATCCAATCTCAAAAATAACATGGTCAGAAATTTAATACCTATTTGTAGTAAATGCGGTAGCTTCGTTAGCGATCATATAGAACCAGAAATAGAAAAAGAAGGCCAAATTAAAGAAGGAAAACATGTTGATAATGTTTGGGTTTGTAACGATTGTCTAAAAAATAATAAATAATAAATATCTTGATATGAATACAAAGTAACCAGCATGTCACTACATATAAAAATATGGTTGGAATTCTATATGTATACTCAACATATTGTCAAATAATGTATTAGCAAGTAATTTCAATCTGCTCGCAAATATTATATGCGTCAAGACCCTGCAGATAGATCGATTAAATCTCAATCACCAATAGAAAATTGTATTTACAAATAATAAGAGTTAGTTGTCTGGTAACTCTAGCGCCATGAAATAAAGTTATTTAATAGTTATTGATCATCTTTGCCCAAATCTTTGTCAATTTTTTTCTGTAATTCTCTATATTTCTTATATTTCTTATCCCATTTTGAAAGCACAAACCACTGCCTGATATCTATGCCCACCCACACGATAAAAACAAGGAGAGGAATTAGTGGCAAGAATCTAAACGAAGAGTTAAATCCAGAATTGGAGGTAGAACTGGAGTCATCATTCCAGGAACCATTTGTTGGCCAATTATTATAGTCTCCATCATGAAACGGAAATCCAAAAAGCATAAATGTTAACATAAATGCTATCGGAGAAATAATTATAATGGTTAGTAACATAATAATGAAAAGTTTCTTGGTTTTGTTTAGTTGATCAATTATTCCATCCATTATGTAAAAGATATTAGAATCTGATCTGGTATTGTTGTTATCAGAATTATCTTTGTTATCTTTGTTGCTTGATTTTTTCATTAATCTCGCCTCTCCTTTTCATTACTTCGTGGAAATAGCTCTTCGTAGGGAGCTAGAATTTCATTCAAGATTAATCTTCCTCCTTCCGAGACCTTGTAATTGATTATAACTTTGCTACCCCAATTTTCTTCCATCCTACTGATCAGTCCTTTTCTAACCATTTCATCCAAGATTTCTTTATGTTTAACATTATTCAAACCACAGTAACTCATAAGTTTACTCTGATTGATCTCACCATATTCACAAAGTTTCAAGAGAATATACTTCCTGATAAAGATTCGATCACGATATTCATGAACCACAATGAATCAATCAGAGAGGACAAATTGTTCTTGGTAACAAAATGTTTTCATCTGTCCAACAGGGATATCGTTTGACCATTCTGTAAATATTTTCAGGAGTCTATACATATTCATCGCATAATCAGAGTATAACAATCAGATCACGTATAAAACCATAGGGGAACAAAGTTACATCTCAAAGGTCCAACATAGTTAATATCATCAAATATAATATTTTCAAAATGAAAAAATCACAAAAATTAAGAATAGAAAAATCTGTAAAAGATACTATCACCGTAATTTCAGTAACGACTGTTGCATTTATTGTATTCTCAACACTACTTGTTTTGTTCTTTGGACCTAATACCACTACTACAACTACTATGACAGTTTATGCAGAGCAAACAGATACTATCAAAGCCGCAAAGGCAGTCAATGCATCGATAGATCAAGTGTGGAACATCATTTCAAATGTGGATAAGAATCCAGATTATTGGCCAATTTCGATTGTAAAGAACATTAGCAGATCAGACAATACTATAGAAAGAGAAGTTACTGTTCCTGCACCACCCTTTATGGATAATAAGGCCCACCAAATAATAACAATTATTCCTGATCAATTTACAATTATTGAAAATCAAACACAAGGCGCCGTTACTGGGATAAAAACTATATCTTTATTGCAAGATGAAAATGACATCAATAATACCGTAGTTAGTATGACATGGCATCTAGATATGTCTAAAATACCTGGCATTGGAAAGGGATTCGTAAAAAGCGGTATAAGTAACTCTGTAGATGAAGCCCTATACAAGATCGGGAATGCTGTTAATTGATTATGACAAAAAAATGCAAGTTCAGAAAGTAATTATCAGGTACTTATACACCATTTGGCATTAGAAAGAGAAAATACTTGTTTATCAATTGGTGTCCAGATTTTTTATATTACCCCTTAATAAGGCAGGATTTCATGAGATATCCTGATTATTATATTTGGATACTTGAATCATTCGAATTTCCTCTTGGATCTAAAAAGAGGCAAAGCCCTATTGTATTGTTCTTCATGTTTTAAACAATTTTTGATATATAATGTATAATATGTCACAATATTTGTTTGAAATTGAACTAGATACAATTGAACATATCATTGGACCATATATGAAAAACATATCAAGATGAAAATAATTGTAAAACGAAAATAAAAAAATCATAGTATTGTACAAGTTGGAAAAAAAATAAAGTTAATGCATTTATACCAACGGACAGCTTAATCTCTGTATATGCCAATGCCAACCCAAGAGGCAACTAAAATTAGCAAAATAATGACCAAAAAACTCGAAACTGTTGGATCAAATTCCTCTGCACAGGAGGTCGCCATAAAGATGAGGGATAAACAGGTTAGTTCAATTGTAGTGATGGATGATAGATTCGGTATACCTCTAGGAATTGTCACCGAGAGAGACCTTGCGAGAAAAGTGTGTGTTACTGATAAGAATAGTACTCAATTATTGGCAAGTCAAGTAATGTCGTTTCCTCTAATTACTGTTAATGCGGATTCATCATCTGCAGAAGCGGCAGATTTGATGTTAAAGAATAAGGTAAGACATTTACTCGTCATATCCAGAGATTCAAAACAAACGATGGATAATAATGAGGCGTTAGAAGATAAAGATCTCATTAAACCGGTCGGAATAATTACCACAACAGATTTTATAAAGTTTAGTCTAACCTCTGATACGGATTCGGATAAAGATGTAAATGAAGATAAGAAAACCGAGGATATTTTAAAATACTATAGAAACGACACGAATAATTCATGATTAAACTTTTTAGTGAATTGACTATCACGAACAAAATAATTTATTAACCAAAGTCTGTTTACAATAACCATAGATAGACTCATTTGATTTCTTTTATATGTGATCATATAATAAAAATATATCATTGTCTGGAAATAACAGGGAAACTATTAAAATTGGATCAACAGTAAAAGTGATAAAAAAAAGCGACCAGAAGACAGGAAAGATAAGTGAAGGAATAGTCAAGGAAATATTGACCAAATCCAAATTTCATCCTCATGGAATCAAGGTAGTTCTAGAAGATGGAATAATTGGAAGAGTCAGAGAGGTAGTCAATGTACCAATTAATAAGGACATATCAAAAGAAAAACTTCTCTAAGAATAAGAAATCCTCAGATACTATTTTAAAAGAATATATTCCATATTCATGGTTACTATTCCATAATTCCATTCCTTTATCAAGGTAATTCGTCTTTATATTTTATTTTTGTAAAAGAAAATAGATCGATCCTGCCATCAATATAAGATAGAAAGCCTAGGTTTGATTTATGCTAATCCTGGCATTTATAAATACTGCTATGGCACGGTGGCCAAGTAAGGGGCTACAGTCAAGGCAAAAGTGGAGAGCACTAAATACATAGCGAACACTATCACTAGAATGATATCGATTATCATTGGAATTAGTTAA
>DATEOO010000260.1:0-7810 GCA_035274085.1 Candidatus Nitrosocosmicus sp. | reverse complement strand
GATCCCATTTGTAATAAAAAATTTTTTATCCTGATACCTGATGCTACGTCACTTAGACTCAAGCCGTCTTTATACATCTTTACAGCAACTGCTCTAAACACATCCAAGTCTGGAATTTTGGATTTAGATGACTCGATGATTCTATATACGCTACCATAACCTATTCCATTACAGGTAGGGATCATATTAGTCGGTATGCCATAAAGCCACTCGTCAAGAACATTGTCTTTAATTTCCTTTGGTATTCTTCTGCCCAAATACTTTACGTACTATTATATAAGCTTTTTGCATATAGAGAAGATAAACTCTTTTCCATAAGTTTGTCGGATAAACACGCATAGACTCTCAAAGGACGAGATTTTGACAGGTTTGGACGAAAGATAAATTGTGGTTTGAGCGGATTTGGATAGGATTTGGACTAGTAGAATACAGAAGGATGAGATTTCTCCTTGGTAAACAGTCCTGTAAACAGATTGATGCTTTCTTACTGTAAACTGATTATGCTTGATCTGAACCTATGCTTTTTGTTATATAACAGCATGTCCAGTCCAGTCCAGTCCAGTCAGATTCGACTTTACCTACTTCTGACTCATCTTCAAATGTAGAATTATTTATGGCATTATCTGTCAGTTCGTCTGTGTGTATGGAGTTATCCATAACCATCTTACATCTATAAGATTTAGTTCAGGAGATCCTCTTGGAAGCTCCTTGGATACATAACCTATCCTGCAAGAACTCACAACGACTAAGTTAAAAAAGGTAGTCTTTCCTTGAATCTTTGGTTGCTATATTTCTCCAATCTTTTTCTCGATCTCAGTATCTGTTCGGATTGATTTTTGAGTATGAGTACATGTATTTTAGATATAATTTGATTCCTTCATTACCTCTCTCGTTGAATCGATGTATCCATTTTCTTATGTTGATATCATGAAGATGAATGTTGGTAGTAGCAATCATCCTTATCTCAGGAACTGTATGTCCTTAATCTCTAAGCATGATAATCTTTCAACGGTAGTTGGATTATTTCTTTCTCATTCCACTCGACCGTATCTTACAACATGTATTTCTTTCAAGATCGGTAATCGATCTGAGGAAAGTATCTCATATAATTATGGTAGTTTCAATAGGGTAAGCCAAAGGTGTTGTGATGTATTAAAAGAAGCAGAGTAGTAGTTTACATATAGATAGCTTATCGTTTACAAAACTGTTAACTTACACCTAAATTAACACAAAATATTAAGGATCAATTGTTTAGATTACTAATGAAGATGAACTCATTTTTTTTAGTGACTGGGCTGACCCTGGTTACAATTTTTGTATCCATTGATGTGCTGATACTCCATGCAAATGCTCAAAAAGTTGGTGACGTAACTGCTTCATCACCCAGGAATTCCACAATTTCCACTCAAGAGAAAATTCTTATATCAATAGTACCTGGAGCGACTTTACTATCAGACTCTGCCTACAATCCTAATCCTGTACAAATAAAGGTTGGTCAAACTGTGTTGTGGATAAATGATGATTTTTCATTTCATACTGTTACTTCAGGCAATGTGGGAGATCCAGATGCAGGACGATTATTTGATTCGGGTTTGGCAGGTCCAACAACACTTTCTAGTACTGGTAAAACTTACGAATACACATTTGAATTAGCAGGTGAATATCCATACTATTGTATCTTGCATCCGGGCATGGTGGGTAAAGTAATTGCTATTTGAATAAAATTAAAGGATTGTCTCCTTGCATTTTCCATGGAATTCATTACTTGATGGATGGTATCGATTCCGATTGATACTTTTGTCAGAACCATAGACGGATCGATGGCATAAGCAAGAATAGGTATTATTACATCGTTGCGTTTTAAGGGGCTCTAATGAGAATTTTAATTCTACTATATTAATAATTGATATTTCACAGAATTTCCTCTAATAAAGTTAAAAAACTATTATTTAATCGAAGAAATCAACTGGATTATCTACCTAATAAGTCATATACCAAGAATAGTGTTGATTCTATTTATTAATACTTCATTCTCAACAGGCTTTTGAATGAAAAGATCTGAGTTAAACTCTTGAAATTCAATGCTGCGATACTGCTTGTGAAACTGCTCACTGGAAGTCAAAAAGCATACTTTGGTCTTATTATCTAACATCCTTATTTGATTATGTAGCTCAAAACCTGTCATCCCCGGTAACTTTAGATCGACCAAAACCAAATCATAATAATATGGCTTATAATCAGATAAAGCAACGACTGGATCATTGTAAACATCAGTAGCAAATCCTCTTTCTTCAAGTATTATTTTGAAAACAAAGGTGATGTCAAATTCATCATCAACTATTAATATTTTCTTTTTCGTCATCATATTACCCCTGCTTTGCTTATTTGTTAATATGCTGTTCAGAACTGTCAGACGGTATTACGAATGTAAATGTTGCCCCTCGTCCAATAAGATTATTCTCAGCCCATATCCTTCCACCATGCGCTTCTATAATACTCTTCGAAATAAACAATCCAAGGCCAATGCCGTGAAATGATTTTGTTGCAAATTTTGTAAATAGGTTGGGTAATATTTCACTATCTATTCCACTCCCGTTGTCTGTGATGCTTACTTGTACCATATCTTCGGATTTGTCATAATTTCGAAACTTTGAAGGTTTAGCTCTGACTATAATAAACCCTCCTATGCTGGGCAAAAACTTTACCGAATTGTTAATTAAATTGGAGATAACTCGACTTATACCCTCTTTGTCTGCAAAAACCCATATATCGTCCTCTTCATCGCATTTAAAATCGATCTTACTTTTTTCAAAATCTAACTCACAATTTTCAATATTCTCGAGTATGATATCTCTAATTCTAAACCTTTCCATATTTAGGTTTAAGGCATACCCCTCCATCTTGGTTACATCAAGTATATCCTCTGCAAGTTTTTTCAACCTTCTTGCGTTACGACTCACAATCTCAACGAGCTCTTTTTCTCTGGGACTAGGAGCACTATCTCTAAGAATATCTACCGCTCCAAGGATAGGCTGAATTGGCGTTCTAAGTTCATGGGCAGCTATATTGATAAATTCCTTATGCATTCTCTCGTTTAATTTCAAATGTTTATATAGTTCTGTTTGTTTCCATAAGCTTTCGAAAATTGAATAATAGGATAATACTGTTGATTTACTATTAGAATACGTTACTAATCCGATGGCTTCAGTAACGGTATTCTTAGAGTCATCTTTTAGTTCGACTGCGAATGAGTATTTCTTATCAATAACCACTATCGATACTTTGGTCTGCATACTTGGTTCCATTAGTCTAATCTTGATTCTATCTGAAATACCTTGAACTTCGAATTCATTGATAGCCTCATAAATCAATTTGTCCTCTGGCACCAAAATCCTTACATTCAATGTGTTAGTCTGCAATCTTTCTCTTAATAGATTAAGCGTTCCAGCAGATTTTTGACGTCTAAATGCATTTGCTGTTGAAAAAATTCCAACAATATCTTCCTTTGCTGAATTAATGAGACTATAAAGTAAGGTCTCGAAGGCTTCAGGGTTTTGAATTATTTCTATTCCTTCACTGTCTACTCCATTTTCAATATCGTTAATCCTATTTTTAATATCAATTCCATTTTCCCATAATTCATCAAAGATTGAATTAAAATGCTCTATATATGCTGGCTCATTAGTTGTAAGAAGATTTTGGAGAATTTGTCCTCCTTCTGTTTTTTGTATCGTTGCAATCATCTCCTTTTCTGATGCAGCAAAGTTAATCGGAGGAAGATTTTTAACATGTTTAATATTTATTCCTAAATCCAAAAACCTGTTTACTATCTCAGTATCATTAATATTTGTAATAGATGTTATGATCTTGATTCTATTTTGTGCATGCATTTTTCCATTACTGCAAACCTGCTGATATATTTCAAAATAGTTATTATATGCTAGCCTTAATCCAGAGGGTTTAGTGCATAGAATAAATTCCCTAGAGTCAGATAAAATACTTTTGCTTTTTGAAATAATGTCTTCAATATTATGAATTATTTTTATCTCTTTAAGCACTTTATCGAGGTACTCTCTTGTGTCAAGGTCCGTGAAAGAGGGCTGCAACCCAGTATGTCTAGTTAATTCTGCTTTTTCCTTTTCTACAACTGCTAAAACTTTTTTTTCTATTTCTTGTACCATTTGCGCAGATCCTATACTAACAAGAAGTTTTGACTCTTCAATTGCAGAGTCTCTTATTGATTGTCGTAACTTCATCTCCTGGGAAATAGTAATTGCTGAAGAGTACAAGCCAAGTGTAAAGAGGTATGTAGAAAGAAGAACTAATGAATGTGCTGCAACGCCAAAAGTTGGTTCTAACGCTGATGTAGAAAGAGCAATTCCAACTATTGTATCGCCAAGACCTGCTAAAATAAGGTAATCTCTCACCTTTGATGATTTCATTTTCTTCGCAACGATGAAGAATGCTAGTCCAAACAAGATGTTTCCAGCAATCGTACCTACTCTAAATAATACTCGAAAATAGTATCGATATGCTTCATCAATCCCAGCTAGACTTTCACCCGAAAAGAAACCCGGCATTTTACCGATCAAATAGAGTACAAGTGGTAGAGATATTATAATCCAAAGATATATTGGGAAAGGGCCAATTTTCTTATAGACATTTCGTAATAGCATTGTAGAGGCTAACCATCTAAATATAAAGCCTACTGGCAGAATTACCGAATTAAGATAGTTGTATAGTTCTAGGTATGATTGAGGTATTACAAAAAGGGCGGTTTTGTCTGGTTTCGTTTCAACGAATGCTACTTGTCCGTCATATTTCTCAGATCCCTTGTATTGAAATGAAGATCCTATGACATTGTTCTCCATTAAAGGTTCCTCATAAACGATTTGGACCATTAGTAATTTTGTACTAGCATCTTCAAAAATGGAACATGCAAGAGTCAATGCAGCAAGAGCGTAGAATAAAACAATAGGACTTTTATACTTACTTGCTCTGTACCAAGAAAAAAATTTAAAAGATATTAATAACATAATTGCTGTGGCTAGTAACGAACTCGCCAAAAATATCGACTTTGATAAAATATATCCTGAATTGCCGAAAAATAACATAAATACCAGAGTAATCAAAATTCCAAATTGTACAATAATCACAGTCCAATGCATTATATTGCTTAGGCGTGATTTATTCCTCAATTCCCTACTTACGTTGTGAGCAAAGTTCAGCAGAACAAAAGAGCCGATTCCATAACATGCAACTATGGTAAGAATGTATAAAATGTTCCCTGTTATGTAATTGTAGTCCAATAATTGGCGAGTCATCAAAAGGGCAATAATTACAATCACAATTATCGAAATTCCCAGGGCAATAGGGAGTTTGTTATTAACAAGTGGTTCATTCATCGCATTCGTTATCCCAAAGTTCAATATTGGTGCTAACAAGCGGGTGATATTAGGTTTTTATCAAATATCTCTCTAATCAATAAATAGGTACTAAAACGTTGTAAAAATTGTTGAAAACAGTAACGATTTTTCCATTTTTTACCTTGTAACATCATTATTATTCTTTGAAAAGGTTATAGAATTGAGTTGGTCTGTTTGATAATGTAAAGTTATGTAAACTAGGATATCGTAAATATGAGCAATATTGTTCTAGTCGATACCCTAAAATTATTGATCAATTCAATGACAAATCCGTGAAAGAATTGGATTCATTTCTTCCCGGTTACCATTAAGTAGATCCGTGTTTAATTATTGCAAAGGTATTAGAATTCATAAAGTTTTCAGAATCAGTCTTTAATGCAGTTGTTGTCAAGCTAATTAAAGAAAATAAGGGTATGTATGCAGAAATTAAAATAGGTGACACATGTATAATGGTGGAGGAAAATCATGAAATTAGTAACTCTTGTTCGCCGTCATTGTGGATCTATGTTGGAGATGTAAATATAACTTATAATAAGGCATTAAAAGAAGGTTGCAACTCAATTCAAGTCCCAACACCAATGTTCGGGGTGGATGCGGTATCTAAAATAGTGGACCGTTTTGGAATTATCTGGCTTATTGCAACATTTAATGCCAGTAACTGAGGGATTTTACGATTCTTGATTTATGAAGTCAACAACAGCTCTTAGAAAATGTATGGATCTTTTACTTTTCTCACTATGACGAATGCTGGTAACCCCTCTAGACTATCTATCAAGTTTCTTTTGATGTATAGACGGGGATTAAACCGAGATACTCATAGGGATTAGAGTTTAATTATTGTGTGTGCTAATCCCAGCTTTAATCACTTCATAGGACAGTATAGCCATGAATCAAATATGTAGTTTTTAATTTCTCACCTTCATTATACTCATTTGCTCCTTATTATGGGAAATTTCTTATGGTTAGTGGTCGCATCATTGATATCAAATTTTACAGGCTTTGATAAAATATTTCACACTTTAAACCAAAAAACAGCATTTATTTGATTAATTTCACGGATCATTTCTTATAAAGGCAAATTTTATATCGTGGATTTCCAATTCTAGAGATGTGGTTAGATCATCGATATTTACCTCTGATAGTGAAAAGGATGATCTAAACAATAATAATGGATTGTCAGCAGAAAAGTTGCCCGGTAGATTAACCATCATGGGATTTGAATTCTATAATAGGATAAAATTATTTCCTTGGTGGTTACAATTTCACAAAGGACAAACCACCGAATCAATCCTCAAGAATAAAATTATAGAGGTGGGCAAATCCTTGGGCTTTGAGGAGAGATGGATCAAAGACATACTACGTCACACCATATCTGAATTTTCAAAGAAGGGCTTGGGCACTGATTATTACGGTTATCATAATATACAACACGAACTAGAAGCAGTTTACTTTACATTATTATCTATTTCTGGCGTAAACAAAATGGAAAATTTAAGAATATCTCACGAAGAAACAACTTATTTATTTGTGGCCGCACTATTTCATGACTATGATCCACTTAAGGAATTTGACAAACCAAATGAGGATTCTGTCGAATACTTCATTAGAAATGATCCAAAGATCAGAGAATTTATTGCAAATGCAAATCTAAATATCGACTTAGTAATGATACTAATACATAGGACAGCTTATCCATTCAAAGGGGAAATTGAAAAATATGCGAATAAAAAAATAGATGAATTATTCGATGAAGCCGGAGTTTCCAAATATGATATCGGCGCGAGAGAACGCTTTAGAAGTTTGGGATGGTTTCTCTCAGTATCGGAGCGAATAGCCGGATATGCTTTAGGAAATTATGAACACGCAAGAGATATCGCTAGGCGTAATGCCCATGCCTTGGGATGGCATCCTTCTGTGATTAATAAGAATTCTGTTAAATATTTCGATAATCTCATGATAGAAGAAAAGGAGATGTTTGATTATATCATGTCAAATATACCTACTGAATATCGGAAAAATTTTTATGATAATGTAGCTTATTTTAAGGAATCTTGGAATAGAGAGTTAGGATTAAAAGATTCCAAGAGAGGTACGAAGTTAATTTTTGTTACCGAAGGACAGGATAGCAAAGTTGAAGAAAATACTATAAATGCTCTATTAGATATTAATAGTAGAGTTTCCACGTTGATGCGACAGAGCAAAGATTACTTCAGAAAAACAATCGCAGATGAATCATCTATCCTAGTAACCTTAAGAATGAACAGCCACACTGGTGATATAATAGGTTATGCTAAGGGCGGTCCATTGGAAAATTATGAATTACGTCCAGGCACAGTTGATGTGAATAAAGGGTTAAGGAATACTGCATATCTCGAAGGCGTGAG
>DATEOO010000259.1:0-3661 GCA_035274085.1 Candidatus Nitrosocosmicus sp. | reverse complement strand
TATCTCAAGCGCCGATATGACCTTTATAACAAAATTGTAATGCCTCTAGATTTAGCCATGTCTTGCCGAATTTGAAACTGGGAGACGACTTTTCTGCACTTTAAGCTCGCAAAACGAGGTTTTGCAAATAAAAAATAAAATTACCACGCTTTACCTTTTAGGAGATGTTATAATAACTGGTTTTTTATCTACCTCTAACTGTGTCGTCTTATGCCTTCTCTGATCAATATATCCCCTGTTATTTTTTATACGGAACTAAATCCATAGAAACAGTATTATATTTATAACTTTACAATCTACGTAATTAGGATAGAGAAGAGTGACAATAGAGCTATCAGTGGGTGCAATAATAAGATATCAATCAGTTGAATTTAATAGAGATCATTCAGAATTTCTACTTTTGAGAAATAAACGTGGGTTTTGGGGATTTCCTCAAGGTCATAAAGAAAGGGGAGAAAATGAAATCCAGACACTTCAGAGAGAAGTGCATGAAGAAACTGGGATAGTTGATATGGACATCCACCAATACATTGGAAAGATTCAGTACAAATACTTTCGAGCCGATGGAATACGATCAGAGAAAGAAGTAAAATTTTATTTTGCAACTACTCCGGTTAGAGAAGTTGTCATATCAAATGAACACGAGGGATTCAAATGGACAACCTATCAAGACGCGCTTTCACTTTTGGACCATCGTCAACTGAAATCTATCATACTGAAGGGTAGAAGAAGAGGCCTTTATTGAGAGACTTATTTGGTACATTGCAGTCCTACTCCGCATACTCTAAATGCTATGAAAATAATTTTATACCTACGTTATATTAATAGAAGCGGATATAGATTAAAAAATGGTTGCTGGAAAAAGAATTGTGCTAACTGCCGATCGTAGTTTGATGACCAACTATAGAGGTAATTTTCTTTATGGGTTCATTGCATGTGGACCATATGAACTTGTTCCTGAATTTGTTTTTGATAAACTTTTTTGTCCAAGTGTTGAAACTGATAAGAATACTGGAGAAATTAAGGTTGCTCAATGTGGTTTACGTCGTATCGAAAGTGCTTTAATGCGAGAGTACGATAGAAATGAGGTATTTCTGGCACATCCAGAAATGCTAGAAAAATGCATCGGACCCCAAACTAAAGTAGTAGGGATAAACGTTATGGACCCGTTGGGGATGGCTCCGGTTACCACCACAATGTCACCTGAAAAATTATCTTATGTAGCAATGAAGTTTAAAAAAATGTGTGCTTCTATAATTCAATTAAAAAAGAAATATGATTTTAAAGTTGTCGTAGGAGGCAATGGATCTTGGGAATTGGCCAAACCTGAAAGGATGAAGATTCACGGAATTGATACCGTAGTGATAGGTGAGGCAGACGAGTTAGCATTAGATTTGTTTCATGACTTAGAAGCTGGGGATGCACCCGAATTACTTCATACTTTTGTGCGTAACATAGAGAATATTCCTGTAATCCGTGGTCCAACAATCAACTCATTGATTGAAGCCATGAGAGGTTGTGGCAGGGGATGTGACTTTTGTGATGTCAATAAAAGATCTAAGAAAGACATCCCATTAGAGAGATTGCAAGAAGAAGCTAAAATAAATATAAAATATGGTTTCGATTCAATCTGGCTCCAGTCCGATGAAATGTTACTTTATGGCTGCGACAATAAAGATTTCGTTCCCAATCAAGATGCCATTTTGGGAGTATGGAAAGGCCTAAAATCGGTGGGAGCCAATTTCGTAGGTACTACTCACATGACTTTGTCGGCAGTTGCTTCTTCGCCTGATTTGATAAAAAATATTTCGCAAGTCAATGATATGGAAAACAATGGTCGATGGCTTGCAACCAATCTAGGAGTTGAAACTGTTGCCCCTCGGATGGTAAAAAAGCACCTTGGAGTAAAAACGAGGCCTTTCCAACCGGAAGAATGGGGATCAGTTGTACGAGAGGGATGCAAAATACTTAATCAGAATCATTGGTTTCCAGCATTAACATTAATAATTGGATGGCCTGATGAGACACCCGATGAGACCCAATATACTATTGACTTGATCCAGGATTTCAGACAAATGAATATGAGAGGATTGGTGGCCCCATTGTTGTATCAGGATTTCTCTGAGAAAAATTCAATGCACTTTGGAAATTTGAACGAATCACAGTTTGCCCTCTTTTGGACATGTTGGCAGCATAATCTTAGGGTAATAAGCGATATTATACCCATAATTATACGCAACAAATCTTATGGACCTGCGATGAAGGTGTTTATGGCAATGTTGATAAAATTCGGAACATGGGCCATCATGAGATATTTACGGGGACTATCCAAAGGTCTATTTGAAGGCAGACCTGCAGAAGATATAGTTGCAAAGTATGTGAGACCACGTTCTGTCACTGCTCCTATGCCTCCAAAATTATAAAAAAATACGAGTTTATTTTAAAACTTTAATTTTATGCCATATTTACCTCTGACACAACTTAAAAAAACAAGTTATTTATCGAAATAAATGGACGTGAGGCAAAAATGTTATGTGGAACTAATTTGACTTAATGCTGCATCTGCTATTGTGTCTCTTTTAGGGGTAATTACAATGAAATAGTTCTTATCAGCTCTTTCCATGACATTGACTATTTTGTGTTTTTTTGCAGAGATATCAAATTCGTACATTCCATGCTCAAGACTTCCCTTTGTATAAATCATCAGCAATGTTTCCCCTGATAATGGGGTAATGGGGACCATCGAAAAAACATAGCCCTTGTAAGAACTAATGGGTAGGATTTGTTTCATATAGGGGGCCACAGAAACCAAATAAATTAAAACATCTTCAATGGTTTCGAACTCTTCAAATTCAAATTTCATTTAAATTAACTATTTGAAAGAAGGTTAAATAAACTTTATAAAAAAGTTTATCCGTATGATTCAAACTTTACGTCAAACGAACCATCCTTTCTCTTGTTCCTTTCGGTAACAAAACCCTTTGGAACAAGGGAATCTAAAACACCATCCACAGTGCCCTGCCAACCGCATACATAAAATGATGTATTTTCGGGTGTAATTTTCTCCCCAACGAGTTCTTCCAGAGGCGATTTATCCTTTCCGGGCTTTGGACGAAGAAAAGTTTCTACTCTACCCTTATGTCCATTCCATGATCTATTGAACCATTCCTGAGGCCTGCTGATACTTGCTCGATACCTAAAGTTCCATTCGTTATCTCCTCTATCCAAGCTTTCTGCCTCTAGTTCGGTTAATAGTTCTCTGTAACTAAGCTCATCGACATAGCTTGCACCATGAAGCACTACAATTTGCCTTTTAGTTCCCCTTGATTTGAGGTGCAATGAGTATGATATAAAAGGGGCTAAACCTGTTCCACCACCAATCAAGACCAATCGCCTGTTATCTGGACTACCATCATGCATTTTTTCGTTAATTGTAAAAATACCTGTGGGCTTAACCCAATTGATTTCATCACCTTCCCTCTTGTCAAATAATTGAGTTGTAAGCCTTCCAGGTAGCGGCTTTTTAACCCATCGTACCACAAGCTCAAAATGTTTCTTTTGTTCTGGAGGTGAAGCAATTGAATATGCTCTCCTTATTATCTTACCTTCATTAGGAACATTTAAACCCAAGGTAACAAACTGACCCGGCTTAAAGTCTGGG
>DATEOO010000258.1:0-18012 GCA_035274085.1 Candidatus Nitrosocosmicus sp. | reverse complement strand
TAATCCCATGTGAGAATTGGGTTGCCCCTCCACCAACCGCAACCTTGGTAGAATAAAAAGTTGTATCAACAAAAAGCTCCAGGTCATCTAAAGCAGTTGCGCTTCCAATTATATCTGCAGCTGTGTCAATGCTAGAAGACTCGTGAAGGTGTAAATCTCCAATTTCTTTATTATGAATTCTTGACTCTACTGTAATTATAGTTTTCATCGTCTCCATTGCAAATTTTTTTGCCATCTCTGAAAGATTAGTAACGCTGCAGCAATTCGCCAGAATTCTTTGCACGTCAGAAGCTTTACGCTCTAGTATTTTCTCTTCAATCTCAAAAAGGAATTTTGTTGCTCTTATACCATTTGAATCAGAATCTTTGAATTCTATCTTTTTTATTCTGGTATCGGAAAATAGCTTCTCTATAGTCTGTATGTTATTTATTATCTTATTCTTATTGGCACCGCAATCCACCAAAGCAGATAAGAACATATCGCCTGAAATTCCCGTAACCTGTGGATCAATTACAACTATTTTTCTCAACTATATTTTTATTATATGATTCCTCTATAATGGGTTTTATAGTGCAGATCATATTTCTCAGAGCGAATTCCCTGGTAATGATTTCATATGATTACTGGGTCTGAATTTTAGGAAAATTTAAAACTATAAATAAAAAAAATAATGTCACATTTGTATGACAATATCTATTATTGGTTCTGGTAGAGTAGGGGCCTCAGTTGCCTTAAATTGCGGTATTAGAGGATTAGATCCTCAAATAAATCTTATTGATATAATCGAAGGATTGCCACAGGGGGAAGCAATGGATATCAATCATCAATTGTCTGAACAAGGTATAGATAGTTTTGTCCGAGGCACGAATGATTTTAGTATCTTGAAAGATTCGGAGATAGTAATTATAGTAGCGGGGATCGGGCGGAAACCTGGAATGACCAGAATGGATCTGCTTAAAACAAATGCTTCCATTGTCCGGGATGTTTCATCAAAAATTGCTCAATATCGTCAAATATGTAAAATAATAGTAGTTACGAATCCTTTAGATCCTATGACTTATCTTGTTCTAAAGACTACCAAATTTCCCAAAAATAATATAATGGGAATGGGAGGAATGTTGGATTTGTCAAGATTTTCTAGCTTTATCTATGAATATACACATTTGTCCAGGAATTCAATTTCAGCGATGGTGATTAGTGAACATGGAGAACGAATGTTACCACTCATTAGATTTTCTTCAATTTCTGGAATACCTTTGAGTCATTTCATAGATGAAAGACAATCAAAAGAAATCTATGAAAAAACCAAACAGGTGGCTGCTGAGGTAATCAAATACAAAGGCGCTACTGTATATGCTCCAGGCAATGCGGTGGCAACTATGGTTGAATCAATAGTAAAAGACAAAAGAACTGTTATTCCATTATCTACACTTCTTGATGGTGAATACGGAGTAAATGATGTGTGTATAGGAGTTCCTGCAATCCTTGGGAAAAACGGGGTAGAAAAGATTATAGAATTACCTCTGAACGAATTTGAGCAACAAGAGTTTACAAACGGAGTTAAAAATGTGAAAGAAGCGATCTCTCTTCTCCCTCTTTAACTTGTTTGTATGGTTTATGAATCTGAGAAGTATTTTATTAGACTTTTACAATAACGAGAAAAGCCTTGATGAGGTAATCAAATCTATTTCTCTTTTTTCTATAGAACACATCGAGAATAATATAGCTCAAATCGATATAAACCGAGATTTTAGAAAATCTATTCCAGAAATTATACTGGCGTCACATAAAAAAACTAGTGAATTAGTGATCATCATCAATCGAATCCTTGAGAAAAAAGGCTATGTCCTAGTGAGTAAAATTAGGCCTTTCGTACTGTGCAAATTAATTAAATATTATAATAAAAAGGGTCTTATTGTAGACAGAAGCCGCAATGGAACTTCTATATTAATCTATGATACTAAAACTTCTCTGCCTGCAAATACAGGAGGTAAAGTGGGAATCATTTGTGCTGGGACTTCTGATGTGGGGATTGCTGAAGAGGCACGATTGGCAACGTTAGCAATGGGTTGCAAATCTTATCTTGCTTATGATGTAGGAATAGCTGGAATTCACAGATTGCTCAAATCATTGAAGGAGATGATGTCAAGCAATATCGATGTGATAGTAGTAGTTGCCGGAATGGAAGGGGCCCTTCCTGCTGTAGTAACCTCTTTGGTATCTATTCCAGTAATAGGAGTGCCCTGTTCTGTAGGATACGGTTATGGAAATAATGGTAAAGGAGCTTTAGCATCCATGCTTCAAACCTGTTCATTTGGCCTTTCTGTTGTTAACATTGACAACGGAATCGGCGGAGGCATTTTTGCAAGTCTAATAGCGAATAAGGGCCGGTAAAGGATTCAAAAACGTTTATGATGCTCATACAAAGTATATGTTACTACAATTTGAGTCTTTAGGGGTTTTTGATTAGACATCCCTGAATTATTTATTAAGAACTTCACCTTTTTTGGAATAGAAAAGATGATTATTTAACTAATACTCGATTAATGGCCATAAATACACAAATGTAAGGCCAGAGAACTACTTTCGTTTGGACCTTCAACCTTCCAATACAAGTTCGGACTTTCGTAACTAAATGCTAAAAGGCGTATATTACTGCGCTAGATGATCATTATTTTTTTCTTGATTGACAGTCTATAAATTAATAGAAGAGATATCTAATTGTACCCATATTTTGGACATATTTTAAGTCACTGACGCTAAACTAACTCAAGATGATCCGAATATTTTGGCTGATTATGCAATTGCAAATGAATATTATTTCAAGTTTGATAGCAGGTTTTATCACATAAATGATCTACATTATTTTTTATCAATTTTTTAAAACGTTTATAAGAGATTTAAGAGAGTTTTTTTGATTGTTAGAATAAAGGAGTAGAAGTAATGAATGTCTTACATTAAAACGCTTAAAAGAATAAGAAATAATAAAACAAATTATAGAAAAAGAAAGGCTGTGTTAGTTAGCAAAAGAAATTTTATAACCGTGAGAATAAGTAATCAAAATATTCACTGCCAGCTAATAAAACCAGCGATTAAAGGTGATATTGTCCTCTCTTTTTCCAATAGTAAGGAACTGACTAAATTTGAGTGGAAGGGTTATAGCAACAATTTGTCAGCTTGCTATCTTGTCGGATTGATGCTTGGAAAAAAAATGCTTGCCAAAAAAATTGATTCTGCAATTTTATATACCGGTCAAGCATCTTTCACAAGCAAGATAGCAGCTTGTCTTAAGGGTATTGCTGCTTCTGGAGTCAATATTCCACTGTCTGAAGAAACTTTGCCCGATGATAATCGAATTAATGGTTCACATATATCTCAATATGCCAAAATTCTGAAAGAGGATAGAAATAGATATGAGAAACAATTTTCTGGGTTATTTGCTAAAAACATAAATCCAGAAGAATATCCGAAGCATTTTGAAGAAGTAAAAACGCGAATATCTGCTGGAAACTTCAACTAAGGTGAAAACTTGGCCAAAATAAAATTCACCGAAAGAATAATAAACAAAAAAATAATTGATTTTGATAAGGTACTGATGCGTTAAGAATGAAAGTTGTTATAGTTAACGAAGTGATAATGCCATGTGGCTCAGGTGTTAATAATGAGTAGGATGTCTAGACCTAGTGAACCTGAAGTAGAATGGAAACCCAGAACTACACTAGGTATTATGGTAGCAAGTGGTAAAATTAACTCTATGGAGCAAATATTTGAAAATGGAATGAGAATTCAGGAATCTGAGATTGTAAAACACCTTTTGCCTGATATCAAAACTCAGGTAGTAAGTGTCGAAATAGTACAAAAACAAACCGATGCTGGTGAACTCACTAGATTTAATGCTCTTGTGGCTATAGGGAATGAGTCAGGTTGGTTTGGAATTGGGAAAGGAAAAGCCTCACAAATGAGAAATGCCATTGACAAGGCCACCAATGCTTCTTATTTAAACGTCATTCCAGTAAAGTTGGGATGTGGAAGCTGGGAATGTCGATGTCATCAAGCTCATTCAGTACCATTTAAAGTGCAGGGTAGAGGTGGCAGTGTGACAATTGAATTGATCCCTGGCCCTCGTGGATTAGGTATAGTAGCTGGTGAAAATATTAGAAATTTGTTGAAATTGGCAGGATTAAAGGACTGCTGGAGTAGGTCATTTGGATCTACCAATACCATGTCGTCTACTGCAAAAGCAATTTTCAATGCATTGAGAAGCACGTTTATTACAGGATAGGAATTGAAATGGTATATTTAGTAGTTAGAATGAAAGGAACCGTTAATATCCCCCGTTGGGCAAATGTAACACTTGAAAGTCTACATCTTAACAAGAAATTTCGAGCAACCCTCATACCAGAAAATGACCAAACGTTAGGAATGCTCAGGAAAATAAAAGAAATTGTGGCTTGGACATCTGTTGAGGAAAACTTTATCAGAGAATTTATCGAACAAAAAGGCCGAGCGTCCTCATCTAAACTGTTATCGAATCAAAAGGAGGAGGTTTCTGGAAAAACATCCAATGCCGACATTAACAAGGTCGTCTCTGATATCTCCAAAAATGAGAGTTATCTTTCCAAGTTGGATGGAATAAAACCTTGGTTTGCATTGAATCCTCCAAGAGGCGGATTTAAGAAAAAATCAAAGCTTTTGCACTCTCAAAATGGAATATTGGGAGAAAATAAAGATTTGTTAGAAATTGTAAAGAGGATGATGTAGTCTGTGAACAATAATTATTTGTTGGATAACAGAGCATTGCAAACTTTAATATTTATACTAAAAGTTGCTTATCCCCTAAGGGAAAATTGGTGATAATGGATGGCTACTCGATTAAGAAAAAGTAGAAAACAACGCGGAAGTCGCTTCTGTGGATGGGGCCAAATTGGGCAGCATAGAGCTTCTGGAAGTAGAGGTGGTGTCGGAGGCGCTGGAAAGCACAAGCACTTCTTCATCAGAACAATCAAAGAGGAACCAAATCATTTTGGGCACGAACAATTTCATGCTTTAAGACAAAGTGATTCTTTAAAATGGATAAATCTTAAAGACTTGAATGAATTGGTAAAATTTTCAGAAACTAGTGAAGATGGTAAGGTCATACTTGATTTAAAAAAGTTGGGGTATGACAAGGTTTTAGGCAGCGGGGCCATAAACTCAGCCCTTACAGTTCGGGTAAAAAGAATCTCAGATGCTGCAAAGAATAAAATCATAGCAGCAGGAGGAGAGGTGCTAATTATAGATGAGCTCAGTACAGAATGATGGTTTATTTAGAACTATTGTAAAGACAATCTCCCCTGTTATCCCACAAGTTGAGAAACCTAAAAAGAAAATTACTCTAACCAATAAATTGATATGGACGGGTATTGCTATGCTTATATACCTAGTCATGGGACAGGTTCCATTATTTGGAGTAAATGTTGACCCTGCTTCTGATCCTTTGGCATTTGCCAGAGTAATCTTTGCTGCCCAACAGAGAACCTTGTTGGAGCTAGGTATTGGTCCTATTGTTACTGCTGGGTTGTTGATGCAGTTATTGAAAGGTTCAGATATATTGAGACTAAACTTTAAGGATCCAAATGATAGATCCCTTTTTACATCTGCTACAAAAATAGTTACAATAATTGTAATCGTTGCTGAAACACTCCTATATGGTGTAAGTGTATATGGTGGTGCTACCCCGTCAGGCTACCATTTGGCCGTATTGATAGCGCAGTTGATGGCGGCGTCCATTGTGGTCATGTATCTTGATGAATTGGTTCAGAAGGGCTGGGGACTTGGTTCAGGAATAAGTATATTCATCATGGCCGGGGTTGCACAAGGTATAATGTGGAGTATGTTTAATCCCTTACCAATACCCGGTGGCACAGAGCCTAGTGGCTTGATACCTTTCATGATCACAAGTGGAATGGAGGGTAACTTAGGGGATGCTGTACTCCGTTCGTCGCCACCTGCCCCTGTACCCAATATGCCCAGCCTCTTTGGATTTGGGATCACCGCGGGGATATTGTTGCTATTGGTATACGTTCAGGGTATACATGTAGATATACCCATAGTGTCGACACGGTACCGGGGGTTTACGGCGACGTATCCAATCAAACTGCTTTATACATCAAACATTCCTGTGATTTTGGCGTCTGCACTATTGGCGAATGCACTATTCATAGGGCAAATGCTTTGGGCAAATTACAATCCCGACAACGATAATCCTGCCTTTAACTATATAGCGCAATATGACGCGCAGTCACAGAAACCAATTGGAGGTCTATTTTACTACATAACTGCGCCTAGATCGTTTGAAGCTGTAATGGCGGATCCCGTTAGAGCGATTGTATATGTAATATTTCTGACCACTATAGTAACGATCTTTGGCCGGCTTTGGGTGGAACTAGGTGGACTCTCTGCGAAGGCAGCGGCGAAGAACCTTTTGGATGCAGATGTACAAGTACCTGGGTTTAGACGGTCGGAGAGTTCGGTTGAATCGCTGCTAAATAGATATATCCCATCGGTGACTATAATAGGCGGAGTTGTAATTGGGTTGTTGGCGTCCGTATCAGATTTATTCGCCGTTTTTGGGACTGGTATAGGTCTGTTACTGATGGTAGATATACTTGTGAACTACTATAACCTGTTGGTGAGAGAACAAGTCGATGTTCACATGCCAAAATTGGCTTCCTTGCTAGGACGCACATAGAAAATACGGTCACATGATAATGACTTTGATTTTGAAATCATTATCATACACTATATTTTCAAATTTTAATTCACAAATTATTGAAAATAAAATCGCTAATTATAAAGCTAAAAATAAAGGCTTTATTTTCTAATTAGAATTATATGACTAAACGCGTTATGATAGTTGGTATTCCAGGTGTAGGAAAATCTACTGTTATAACAAATGTATTTAATTTACTATCTCAAGAGGGTATTGATGCTAAAATCGCCGAATTTGGTAAGATTATGTTCGAACAAGCAAAGCTCTTATCGATAAACAATCGTGACCAGCTTAGGAAGTTATCCATAGAACAACAGAGATCTTTACAAGAAATGACCGCTAATTATATTAATTCTCTAGGTAATGACGTTGTAATTATCGATACTCACTTATTTATCAGAACTGAGCTAGGCTATTATCCTGGTATTCCATCAAAATTATTAAGTATAATAAATCCTTCACACTTGATTCTAATTACAGCAAAATCAGAAGAGATTCATAAAAGAAGGACTGATGATAATAGTAGACAAAGAGATTTGATTTCCATTGATCGTATTAGCGATGATCTAAGGTTATCTGAGAGCATGATATCCTCAAGCTCCATAATTTCAGGCTGCCCTTTTTATATAATACAAAATAATACCGATCAGATTAAAAAGACTACCGATGATATTTGTAAGGTTATATTAGGTAAATGAGGAATGGAAAAATTCATTGATAGCTTTATATATACATAGGCCACTATTGACCAAAATCTAGTTTTAGTGTTAAAAATGGGATCAAATCAAATTAACGATATTAAGAAAGGTGAACAGAATGCGGATCGCAAGATGAGTATTGTAATTTCTGGATGGCCCGCGGTAGGAAAAACTACGATTGCTGAGAATCTAGCAAAGGATTTTAATCTAAAGCTGTGGAACGGTGGTGATATTTTAAAGATGATGGCTTATGAACGCGGCTACTCATCTTCGCTTAGTCATGATTGGTGGGATACTGAAGAGGCAGCTAAATTTATGAAGGAGCGCAATAATAATCCTAACTTCGACCGAGAGGTAGATAATCGTTTGATAGAACTTCTCAAAGAAGGAAACGTCGTCATTACTAGTTATACGTTACCATGGATATCTGATGCTACAATAAACATTTGGTTACACGGATCTGTGGATAATAGATCTAAACGTATGTCAATGAGGGACAAGATTGATATCAATATTGCTAAGAAAATAGTTCAACGTAGGGATGTTGAAAATAAGTTAATTTATCAAAAACTGTATCAGTTCGAATTTGGCGAAAAGCTTGATGTATTCGACTTTGCCATGAATACTGATATATTGTCTTTAGAATCCTTGATTATTATTTCAAAAAACATAGTAGAGAACGTAATAAGTTCATCTTGAATCGCATGATATTTAGAAGTGATGAAAATTAACGCAATTTAATCTTCCTCAATTAGATAACTTAGTAAGAATAAATGATGGGACGTCTGATGAGAAATTTGGATACTATCCCAACAACAGACCTCTTGATCAACTATTAAGTTATGGACTTATCTTATTGGAGAAACCACCTGGCAATACAAGTCACGAAATCGTTTCGTACGTTAAGAAAATACTGGGCTTAGATAAAGCAGGCCATAGTGGTACCTTGGACCCGGGAACAACCGGATTGCTACCTATTGGATTAGATGAAGGAACAAAAATAGTCCCAGTGCTACTGATGGGGCCAAAGGAATATGTTGCCTTGGCTAGACTTCATAGCCATGTTTCTAATGAGAAACTCGGTCAAGTATTGAATGAATTTACAGGTCCTATTTATCAAAAGCCACCACAAAGATCGTCTGTAAAACGTCAAACACGTGTTAGAACTATTTACGAATTGGAGTTGCAGGATCAATTTGATCGATTATTATTATTAAGAACATTATGCGAATCTGGAACATATATTCGTAAACTCATTTATGATATAGGGGAAGTTCTTGAAGTGGGAGCTTCAATGATAGAGTTACGGAGAACTAAGGTGTGTAATTTTGTATATGAAGCTGACTTTGTAAAGTTACATGATCTTGTAGACGCATTTCAGTTACATAAAGAAACCGCCAATGAAGAGAAACTTAGAAGAATAATACTACCAATTGAAATGGCTATGACTCATATTCCGGCAATAACTATTAGAGATACCGCGATTGATGCTCTATGTCATGGCGCACAGTTAGCATTGCCAGGCATAGTATCAGTACCTCAAAACCTAAAAAAGGGCGATCTAGTGGGTATCTATTCACTAAAGGGAGAAATCGTAGGGCTGGGTATTTCTGTATTAGACTTTGATGAATTTCTCAGTAAAAAGAAGGGGATTTGCTTCCAGATAAAGCGGATAGTTATGAAACCAAACACTTATCCCAAATTTTGGTCTACATCTGACAATAGTCTTACTCTCTCCAACCCTGATGATAAAAGTAGTGATGAATCGATCTTTACCTGATTTCGAATTTCTATTATGACCGCCTGTAAGAGGTGATCGTCAGGCAATTTTATCCAAGGCAGATCGACCAGAATAAGTTATTAAATAGTCTCTCCAAATCCTGGATTTGTTTTATCTAGCATTGATATTTTTCTTGCGAGGTTTTCCATAGTACCGGGCAAATGACAATTACACATACAGTCATCACATTCTGTGTGTTTTAAATTCTTGCAAGAGTTTGAAAGTTGTAATTTTTCCATATACCTATCTTTTGATAACATGTTCTAAATTTAATTGTTTAATCTATAGAAAATTTTATTTAATTTTAATGTATTATATCACCAAGTACAATTTGGTGGTGAAATTTGGCAATAAGGATCTGGCTAAATATCCTTTCTTAAAAGAGGCATTTTCGTATATTATTAAATATGATTTTAAACTCGAAGATCTTGAAAATAGAGATTATCTTCATCTTATAGACAAGGCCAATAAAAAAATAGAACAATATCTATTTTTTGGAAAAAATGAATATCAAATTAATTATGACAAAACACATGAAACAATAGTACAAGAAGAGGTTATCATATTTCTTATCTCATTGTTATTTATCAAATCTATTTCAATTGAAGCAGTCACTAAAAAATTCGCATTATTAGAATCAATGAGATTTGAAAAGTATCTTATGTCAGATTTGAATACATCTAACCGGGATGATAAAACTATTAAACTGATACTTTACAAGATTTTTGAGGATTTATTTAGCACTAAAATTCTTTTAGAAGAAAATGTTTGTAACTTTTACAAAATCCGAATCTCTGATTATTTGGATCACCCAATTGCATTTCAAGAGAAAGAATGGAATCTTGTCAATAGAACTATTCACAATGGATTTGTGTATTTAGATGGGAATGACATAGTAAGATTATTTAGAAATGAACTTTATTTACTGATAATTGATAGGATAAAAAAGATGAGTGTTGATAAGATCCCAGATACCATAATGACGATTTCAAAATCTATTAAAATTCGATGGGAGCAGATGCATCCATCTTTCAATGTATCTGTTTACAAAGCAGTTACTCCACCATGCATTCAACATTTATATGATCAAATAAGTAAGGGTGAGAATTTGCCACATCCTGCAAGATTGCTTTTGGGTACATTTCTAATTTATTCCAATAAAACTATAGAGGAAATGTTGGATCTTTTCAGGCGGTTACCAGATTTTGATGAAAAAATTACCCGGTATCAGCTGGATCATCTTGCAGGAAAAAAAGGTGGTTCTAAAAAATATTATGTTCCCTCCTGTGAAAAGATCAAGCTAGAAAATTTATGCTATGAGACGAAAATATGTCAGGGAATTAGCAATCCTATTCAGTTAGTTAGAAAGAAATTGGATAAGTAGTATGTCGGATGCGTTATCTTTTGATTCAAACGATTCCTTCAATCAGGACAAATATACTTCCAAGTCCAAATACCAAAATGCCCAACCAGATGACAAGAATAAGAATTGGCTTGAGGGAGTATTTAGGAGATATTACTTTAATCATTACTCACAACTTGAAGTGGGGGAGTTGATAAATGAACATGAATTTGGATTTAGACTTTTTGACGGAAAAATCCATAGGCATTTAGCCTTTAACGATAAGAAAGAATTATATGCTTATATAATAAAATTTTCTCCATCTGATATCTTTTATTCCTCAGCCAGATATCAAAACCCAGAGGCGGAAATCGATCAAAAAGGCTGGATCGGGTCTGATCTTATATTTGATATTGACGGAAAGGATCTTCATTTAGATTGTGTTCAAATTCATAACTTAACTTTGTGTAAGGATTGTAGATTTATTTCTAAAGGGATCGCTTCCATTTGTGAATCCTGTAATGGTATTCGATTACAAATTATTGACATACCTTGCAAAAGATGTATTAAATCTTTAAATGGTGAGGTAAAAAAGCTCATAGAAATACTTTGTGATGATTTTGGGATTGATAAAGATTTTATATTAGTTTATTTTTCGGGCAACAATGGATATCACATTCATGTTACTGATAAGAATTTTTACGGTGCATCGGGTAAAAAAAGAAATGCCATTGTACAATATTTAATGTGTAAAGGATACATGATTGAGAATTTAGGTATTAGAAAAAACACGGAAGGAGTATTTGTTCCGATGCACAATAAGATTCTTTATTACCAGGGTTGGAGAAAAAGAATTCTCGATTCCCTTCATCTACCAATTCAGAACCATCGGCTTGATCACAAATTTGTCAAGAAATACACCAGCATGCAAGATGCAAAAAGTAACAACATCCATGATATTATTAGTAACCATATTTTTGACCTTTCTGCAAAAATCGATCCAAATGTCACTTTGGACATTCATCGAATATTCAGACTCTCAGGTTCCATTAACAGCAAGAGTGGATTGATAAAAGTTTTATGCAAAGACTTAGATTCATTTAATCCATATGTGGATGCATGTTTTATCGGAGATTCTATCGTTGAAATTGAATCAAAATTAGAAATCAAAATATCACTAAAGGGAAAGCAATTCAGCATAAAAACTGGAATAAATACCCTACCAGAGTACGTTGCTGCTTATTTGATATGTAAGGGGATCGGAAATATTAAGGGATAAGGAGAGTATTAAATTATGATTCCCAGGTTATGAATAATGGATCATGAATCAGACTATGAACCAACTTTAGAATACTGGGTCGTTTCATTTTATAAATCTCATTCCAAAAATAAACCATATTACAGGCAATTCATGGCTGGTGGATTTTATGAAGCCTTTGATATTGTAATGACTTTTTCTGAAAAGTCATCTAATCAGATTCTTTGGTATAAAGAGAAACGAAAATGTGATTTAAGATTTACACAATCAGTTATACCTTTATTGGAAAGTTTTTGTACTTTTTGCAATAATGAATTCAATGATATTGAACCAATAAAATGCAATTTTGAAAAAAATGATTCCAGTTGCAAGTCTGAATTTTGTTCTCTAGAATGTAAACAGGAACACATTTACTTTAAACACATAAGATGACTATCTTGATTTTTTTTGTAATCAGATCCCTTTTGCTATAATTTCTAAGTATCTGTTGACCAAGTCTGGATCAACTACACCTTGGACCACGTAGGGAACGCCAGATTCTAAAACTATATCCATTGCAACTGCACTGTAAGGGATATCAAATTCCTCAATCTCTTGTGAATCTTGGGTTTCAAAAATTTGTTCATCGACGTTTCCTTTTATTTTGAATGCTAAGATCCTGTCAATCTTACGCATGCCTGATCCTCCGCCCCTACCTCCTGCCGATCCACTCGATTCTTTAACCATCAAAACAAATATTGTATTTTCTTGCATATTGCTGCCATCTACTATGTTCAAATTAATTTCCTGGGATGAAACTATCAATTTTCGTTTCGGAAGTTGTAGTACAGGTGATACTTTAAAGACCATGCGATTTAAAGAATGCATTGTCATAAAAATATTTACTGCATCGTATGGCACGCTAGTAGAAATAAATAATGAATAGGTAGTGTAATCTATCAATAATGGCTAAGCCTAACAATGAGAGGTACCTTACTACAATCGCTTGGGGAAATGAAGGTGTTACGTTAATTGATCAAACTAAATTACCTGAATCACTCGAATACATAACCTGTAAGAACTATATGGATGTGGCAGATGCAATAAAAAAGTTGGCCATCCGGGGCGCACCTGCAATTGGTGTTGCTGCGGCTATGGGACTGGCCCTCTGTGCTAATAATAGCACTTGCACTAACAAGGCTAAAATGATGGAAGAGCTGCAAATTGCCTATAATGTTTTGCTCAAAACTAGACCCACAGCTGTTAATTTAAAATGGGGATTGGATAGGGTACTAGAGGAAGCAAAGAAATACGATGAGGTAGACGATATTAGGAAACATACAATTCTTCAAGCAATCAAAATGTTTCATGATGATGTGAAAACCAATAGGATGCTGGGACAATTTGGTTCCGATTTAATTAGCGATGGGGAAGTAGTAATGACTCATTGTAATGCTGGAGCACTGGCTACCGTTTCTTATGGAACTGCGCTAGGTGTAATAAGGTCAGTAATGGAATCTGGCAAGAAGATTAGTGTTATAGCAACAGAAACAAGACCTGTAATGCAAGGGTCAAGACTTACCGCGTTTGAGTTAGTGCATGACGGTATAGACGTTAGTTTGATTCCAGATACTGCAGTAGGTTATTTGATGTCAAATAAGATGGTTGATAAAGTAGTGGTAGGAGCTGATCGAATATTAAGATCCGGCCATGTTTTTAATAAGATAGGTACTTATCAGGTGGCTCTTCTTTCTAAAGCTCATAATATCCCTTTTTATGTTGCTGCACCATTGTCAACTTTTGATATGGATAATGAGGAAAAAGATATCGATATTGAAGAGCGTTCCGTAGAAGAAGTAGTAAAAATAGGAGAAAAGAGAATAGCCCCAGCAGGGGTAAGAATTTTTAATCCTGCTTTTGACGTAACTTCCCCAGAATTAATTACTGGCATAATAACAGAAAAAGGTGTGATTTATCCACCGTATGAAACAAACCTGAAGCCGTTGTTTGAGTCTGACAAATAACATGGTGTGACTACCAAAGATCAATCAAAAAAATTAAAAAGCGGTTGACTACACATTCAATAGTGCATACAGAGCAAATAACTAAGGACAGAGTCTTTTCTGAACTAAGAAAATGTATGGATCCAGAAATTCCAGTTAATGTAGTAGATCTTGGCTTGATCTATAATGTGGATGTTTCTGATAAAAATAATATTGATATTAAAATGACAATGACTACTCGGGGATGTCCTTTGCACGATACTTTAGTGAGTGACGTAAAAAAATATGTCAATACGATAGAAGGAGTTGGGGATATTAATGTACAAATAGTGTGGGATCCTCCATGGTCTATTGAAAAAATGAATCCAGCCGTTAGGGATAAACTAGGATTCGGTAAACCAACCTTGAGATTTAAGATCGACTATGAAAAGTATATGCCCATGAAAGCCGGCAAAGTATCTAAGCAGGAGGATGGATCATTAGCATTGGTTAACGCAAAAGGCCAAGGATTCATGGTAAATGAAAACATTATCGAGTTTTGGGAAAATTGTTCTGGAGATAAAACCATAAATCAATTAGCCGACACTTTCTCTGAAAAATTAAGCCTCCCACGACAGCAGGTAGAGCAGGAGGTAGTTCAGCTAATTCAACAACTGATGGAAGCAGAGTTGTTAATGCCTTCTAATGAGGATTAATTAGGTTTCGGTTAGGAGTTGGGCCCTGCTATCTCATTTTAATCAAAAGATGGGGATACCAATTTGAAATCAACTAGTTTCTTTATTGTGAGTTTCTTTCAACTTTAATGAGATTAAATTTCTTAATTCATCGTCTACTATATTCTCCGAATTAATGTTCAAAGACTTTGCAATAATTTCCAGTTTTTCCCGTTCCGATGATATTGGTCCTTGAATCTCTGGTCCTTTGTAAACGTGGTGTTCGGCAGTCATAGATGTATTTGAATCAAACATGTTTTTTTGATCCATTATTTTGCCCTTTGCCTTTTCATATTCGCCCACAAATTTACCCATAGTCTTAGAAATGCTTCCAATTTTCTTTGGAAATATGAAAATAATTATAACAATAAAAATGATAAACCATTCAGAACCTGCGATATTTAGCGCATAGCTTGAGATAAACATTTCCTGCTATTAATAGACAAAAAGAGTAATTTTTCTTTTACTAGTGATACGATTTACAAAGGGCTAAACTATAACTTGAGCATTTCTTAGAGGAAAACATGAACATATTTGTCAAAATATAATAACAAGATAATAAAATATTCAAATTGTGAAATCAGGCGGAAACAAGGATAAGCCTAATAATCTCTTACAAGGCGATGTAGTCTTGGAACCTTTTGACACTCTAATTAGAAAATTCAAGTCAGGTGAATACATCGTGTCAGTTTATGGGTTAGGTCACGTGGGAGCTCCAATTGCCTCTGCTTGGTTGAGGTCAGGTGTGACTGTAATTGGTATTGATAAGTCTGTAAAGGTTTTAGAAAATGCCCGAAAAGGGTTAACACATATTCCTGAACCATTAGTTGACGAAACTTTTACCAATGGCTTAAGCAATAACAAATTTTTAGTTTATGATGACCCAATTCAGGCGTCCATCAGTTCAAAATTGAAGATGATATGTGTTCCTGTCTTGATAAGAAAAAACAAGGCTGACCTAGATGCTGTAAAAGATGTGGCATTGGCTATAGGAACTGGGTTGAAGAGACACGACATTGTCTCCATACATCCATCTATTCCGCCTGGAACCACTGAAAAGTATTTGATACCGATTCTAGAGAAATCAAGCGGCATGAAAGCTGTATCAGATTTCTTTGTGATATATAATCCTGAAAGAATTTACGAGGGGCGTGCTATTTTTGACATTGAAGAGGGTCATCCTGGAATAGTGTCTTCAAATGATAACTATAGTCTAGATCTTGCGGAACAATTGTTTGGTCTCATCTATAGAAAAGGAATAGTACGAATCTTGGGAATTAAAACGGCTGAAGCTGAAAAGTTATTTGAAGGTGTTTACCGGGATGTAAATATAGCTCTGGCAAATGAGCTTGCTAAGTTCAGTGATAGATTAAATATTGATTTTTGGCAAGCCAAAAAGGCTGCCAACTCACAAAATTTCTGTCATATTCATGATCCAGGGATAGGTGTTGGTGGTGCATGTATTCCAATCTATCCTCAATTTATTCTTGACGTTGCGATAAAAAATAAGGTAAATTGCAGAATTACTAAAACAGCCAGAATAATCAACAATGACATGCCTTCGTACTCCCTAAACAATGCGTTAAGAATGCTTCCAAGAAAGCTAAATAGGAAAGCTAAAATAACAATTTTAGGACTTGCTTTTCGGGGGGGAGTGTCTGACACTCGACTCTCCCCTACATATGATATATTAAAAGAATTGATCAGATTAAAAATTAAGGACGTTATAGTTCATGATCCGCTGGTAAAACAAGACAATCTAATTTCAAAATATAAGAATGTAGAACTGGTTAATAATTTAGAATATGCTGTTACCAACCGCGATCTAATAATTTTGGCTACCAATCATCAAGAATATTTGAAGCTTAATTCGTCTATAATCGGTCAAACTCCTATTTATGATGGGAGAGGTTCACTTAACCCTGATCACTTTGAAAAAAAACATTATAGGGGAATAGGAAGACCAATTCAACCATGATTCTGTGATCCAACCAGAATTTACATCTGGTAACATTTTTATTTATTTTCATAACCAATTATCTAATGGTCAAGACGAAGTCTTCACAGAAACTAATAGGCGGATCTCTGGCGCCTGATTTTTCACTAAAAGGAGTTGACAATAAGAATTACACTTTAAAGGATATCAATTCTCGTACCCTTCTTATAGTGTTTATTTGTAATCATTGTCCTTATGTTAAAGCAAGAATAAATGATTTGATTACATTGCAATCTAAATTTGATAGCTCTGATTTGCAAATTATTGGAATTAATAGTAACGACCCAAGTTATGAAGGGGAGGGGTTTGATAATATGGTGAAATTTGCTCAAGCATATTCTATTAATTTCCCATATCTTATTGATGAAACTCAAACAGTGGCTAGGGATTATGGAGCAGTGTGTACCCCAGATCCATTTTTATTCGATGAATCGAAAAGTCTTGTTTTTCATGGTAAAATTAATGATGCCATAGAACCCGGCTCTAATGCCACAGTAAACATTATGGAAATCAATATTCAAAAAATCCTGGATGGGAATAAATCTACTATCGAAAAGGATTTTGATCCTTCGATTGGCTGCTCAATCAAGTGGAATAGTTAGAACACAATATACAAAAATTCAAAAGGGTTAATATCCCTTTTTCTATAATCAGTTAAGTAATTATAAAATGTGAATTAAATACACATATGGTAAAAATTTCAATAAAGAGTCTTGATGATGTAGATATATATGAAGGATTATTTGTGATTGGACTGGATGAAAATATTAAAGATCTGAATTATCTGAAGAAAAATTCTAAAATGATGAACGTTTTGAATACACACAAAGTCTTTCATGAGGAACACTTGGAAAATATAAGAAAATTTGGTAAAAATATGATCCTTTATGTAAATGATGGTGATAAGATAATAAAGATCATGCTAATTGGGATTGGAGATAGCAAAAGTCTCAGTGAAGATAAATTTAGACAACTTGGGGGATTAATTTCCCTTAAAGCAAAAGAGTTAAATTTTCATAATGTCATAATATCTAATTTCTATTTGAGTTCTACCAATGTGGAATCGATAATCGAGGGACTGATCTTGTCATTATATGAATTTAATAAATTTAAGGAGGATAGAGCAGAAAAATCGCTATCACCATTTTATGAAAATTATGCTGTAAGCATAGTCACCACGGACAATTCTAATCTAGGACATGGAATTGAAGTTGACAAGATAATAAATATGTGTGAAGCTGTTTTTTATTCTAGAGATCTTGCAAATTCTCCACCAAATGTGATAAATCCAAATACTCTGGCTGACTCGGCAAGAAATCTAGAAAAAATGAAAAACATTCATGTGGACATTTTAGATGAAAACCAAATTATGAACTTAGGTATGAATGGCATTATATCAGTGGGGAAAGGGAGTGAAAATAAACCCAAGTTGATCATAGTAGAATACAATAATTCAAACGCTGGCAAAGACAAACCAATAGTTCTTGTCGGA
>DATEOO010000257.1:0-8635 GCA_035274085.1 Candidatus Nitrosocosmicus sp. | reverse complement strand
AAAGAAAGATGGAACTAACATAAGTTCAAAAAATACATAAAATTCAAACAGGTTGGTAGCCAAAACTGTACCAAGCATACCCATAGCAAAGACAAGATAAAGAGAATAATACAAACCCATTTGGCTATTTAGATAAGACTTTTGATCGGTTGATAAGACCAATGAGGAGAAAGATTTTCCATCCTTATTAGAATACAAATCGTTTTCAGAATCATTTATTCCAACAGTAGAGGAACTTTTAATCTGCTCATATTGTAGAAGAATTTTTCTTACCATATAGGGTTTAGAATAAATTACCACAATAGTCGATAACAGATAAATCGTAATAGCAAAAGGAATGCTCAAACCGTCTAATTTTAATCCGAAATGACCCAATTGACTCCAATCAAAGATTTCTTGATAAGATCCTCCAGATCCGAGGCCTATACATGGAATAATCACCAGCACAGTTGAGATAGCTAAAACCCCGAAGGTCAACCACGTCGTAATGTTTATTCCCTTTCGTTTTCCCAAAAAATATACTACCGGAGATAATATCAAGGGCATAAATGTTGCCACCATCAGATAATAGGAAGAATCCACCATCTACATCTCTTGCTCCGAATACCCCTACCACAACGACATTAAATCCTTTTATATATTATACGGTTGAATTTTCAAAAAAAAGTAATTGTTTGTTAAAATTAATTCTTAAGGTTCTTATATTCAGTAATGTCTATATCTTTGTAGAATCTATAAGCTATAATTATAATCCCAAGGCCTACGGCAACCTCGGCAGCAGATATAGCTATGGAGAATAATACAAAGACTTGGCCCTGTGGACTCGGTAGCATTCTAGAAAAGGCAATAAGTACTAGATTTACAGCATTTGCAATTAATTCTATTGAAAATATTAATCGAAGTGCGTTTCTTTTTACAACCAGTCCATAAATTCCAATAGATATCAGTATTACAGCTATATACAGAAAATCAGTTGGCTGGTTCATTTTTCTCCTCAATATCCTCCCTACGTGCTAAGGCTAAAGCACCTATTACTGCTGCAGCCAATGTTAATGCCAATACTAACAATACCGGTGAATAGTAAGTTAATAATTCTTTTCCTATTGCCTGGACATCAAATACGGGAATCGTATCATTGAATTTCAGTTGAGTTGCAGCAGAGTTTGCTAGTATAGATCCTGCTAATATAAGAAAGGCCAGTCCAAGCAAAATGCCTGAAACCTTTCTTTTTCTAGTCTCTTTTTTTGTAATTGTATTTGGAGCCCGCACTAACATCACTGTAAATATAATAAGAACAGCAACTGCGCCTACGTACACAGCTATCTGAAACATTGCAACAAACGGCGCGTCTAATATGATGAAATAGCCTGCTATCCCAAGCATAGAAACTGCTAACGCTATGCCTCCGTACAATAATTCTCGGCTTTCAAGAGATAATATTGCTGAACCAATGGTGATAACAGATAAGCCAATGAAGATGCTATCTACCATGGTATGCACCTCGCGAACCTATTTTTATTTCGACATCACCATCATATTTTGGCTTTACAGCTAGCTGCGATGGAGTATATATCAAATGAGATTTAGTGAAAGCTGACAACTCGTAGTCGTTTGTCATATATAGCGCATAAAAGGGGCAAGCGTCGACACATAAACCACAAAAAACACATTTTCCATAGTCTATTTGTGGCATTATGGATTTTTTGTTTTGCTTCCATTGTTCATCGACTTTTACCATAGTGATTGCTTCTGCAATTCCTTCACAAGCGATAGAGCAAAGCTGACAGCCGGTACATTTGTCATGAAACAAAATATGTCGACCTCGTGTCCCGGCAATTCCCACTCCTTTTTTTGGGTCAAATTGGTACCCGTCACCTACAAACTTTAGCTTTTCCTGCGGATAACGGAATGTAAATCTTTTTAAAACAATATGCTTAGTACCAGACTCCAGCGCCTTTATGAATCCTGTTGCAGTGTTCATCTTAACGAAAATACACCCTCCGGTCCAATAATTCCACCGTAAATCAACATCAAGACAGCAAACAGATTTATGAATGTTAAAACTATTAGTTTGTACCATCCTGTGTGAAGTAAAATATCAATTCTAATTCTTGGATTGATACCTCTAATAACTAACATTAAAAAGATGACAAAAATGGTTTTTATCAAAAACCAAAAGACGTGGTTTACTGTAATAGCATTATATACTCCATCTAGGGCTAGCATTTTCAACAAAGGCAAGGTTGCTTCATGAGCTCCAGGGATTAATTCCTGAGGAAATATTTGTGGCCCATACCATCCGCCTAGAAACAGAATCACAAATAATCCTGCGAGAGCGTATAGTTTCAAATAGCTACCAAGCTGTATGAGTCCATAAATCATCCCTGTAGTCTCGGTTAACCAGCCTGCAACTATTTCACTCTCAGCTTCGGGCAAGTCAAATGGAATCCTTTCTAATTCAGCCAGAGAGGATATGAAAAATACAAAAGCGTTAATCGGCAGGAGAAATATATTCCATATCATATATTGTGATCTGGCAATTTCAGTGAGGTTAAGAGACGACGATAAAAGAACAACTGGCAAGGCAGATAAGAAAAATGGTATCTCAAAGGCGATCATTTGGTGAAGGGCCCTTAATCCGCCAATGAATGGATATTTACTGTTACTTGCCCATGAGAACAATAATGCGATTAATGGAAAGAAGCCCAGTATTGCAAAAACAGCTATTAACCCTACATCAACGTCAGCAACTACCCAACCTGGGGCGACCGGAATCAATGCCACTACCGCTGCAGCAGTAGCAACGAACATTATTGGAGCTAACCAGAATATCGGCTTATCAGCTCCGGAAGGTACTATAATCTCCTTAGTGAGCAGCTTGAGTCCATCTGCCAGTAACTGGAAGATACCTTCAACCTTGCCAGCATATAGTGGTCCTACTCTTAACTGCATCTTAGCCAGTAATTTTCGCTCGACAAATATCGTTACAGCGGCTATCAGTGCAGCAAATACAAATCCGGGAAAAACTGCTGCTTTAAAGAGAGTCGTATGCATAAAAAATTGAAGAATAGGGAGGGTGCGAGACGGATCTACCATCATTGAAAAGAACAGATACGGTGTCAAGACCTGCCCGTCAACTACGGGCAGAGGAATATAAAATAGGGTAAAAAAGATTATTGGGAGGATAAGTACTGTAACTAAAGCTAAGACTACAAATAAGACCCAAATAATACTTGCTACGAAATTCCCGAATCTAAAATCTGGAGTCAGTGATGCCATTATCTGTCAGCCTCCACCGGCCAATAATTTAATGACCAATAGATCGCAGGCATATCTCCTAACTTCGATCCTGTTAACAAGAAAGGAAGGGCAAGCAAATTTCTAAAGGAACCCACCGATGCTTTTACCCTATATGGTCTCGGTGTACCATCACTAACCATGTGATACCCCAGAGCGCCTCTTCCTGATTCCACTCTCTTGTACGTCTCGCCAGGTGAGCTTTTGAGATTAAATTGCAATTTTTCTCTTACATCTCCTGAATCTGGCATCTTTTCTAACAATTGTCTTATAATATGACATGACTCTCGCATGTCAAGCAAAGGAACGTATGCTCTTGCAAAAGAATCACATGTTTTCATATATTGAACCTTAAAATCAATTTCATCATAAACGTCATATGGTTCTACTTTCCTAACATCAAATGGTACACCTGAAGCCCTTAGTACAGATCCTGTTACCCCCAGTTTAATCGCATCTTCTTTAGTCAATATTCCTACACCCTCAGTCCTTTGTCTTAGAAGGGGATTGTTATAAAAAATATCCTCGTATTCTTTCAGCCTGGTTTCAAAATAATTGACTTGGGATAAACATTTTTCTTTAAAATTATATGGAATATCATTTCTGACTCCACCAGGAATATTGAAGGCATTAGTTACTCTTGCCCCACTTAACCGCTCCAATAGATCAATAAGTAACTCTCTATCTCCAGCAGGCCACATAAACATGGTCGAATGTCCTAAAAATATTCCATAAATTGCTAACCAATACAAGGTGTAAGAAAGTCTACTAAGCTCAGATGCAAGTGCTCTAATAAATTGACCCCTTCTAGGAACGGTAATACCCACAAGGTCTTCGACGGCCAAACTATAAGAATATGTAATGTTACAAGAATCATGAATTACAGGACGTTCCAAATGAGGTATGTTTTGAAAGTGATTCCGATATTCGCACATCTTTTCATGTCCCCGATGAACATACCCCGGGTCAGGATCCACAAATACAATATAGTCTCCATCAACTTTAATAGTAAATCTGAAATGGCCGGAACCGGGATGTTGTGGACCAACACTTAGAGTCATTAACCTATCTTCTTCAGTCTCCTTTGTTATTTGAAGCGATAATTTCTTTGCCTCCTCGATTTTTTCTTCCAGACTGGTCATTTCTCTATCATCTTCCTTTTATGCGAAAATCTTTTCTGAGAGGTGGGATATCTGCCCAATCTTCAGGCAAAATAAAGCGTTCATTGCGCGGGTGTCCCAAAAAAAACACCCCAAGCATTTCATAAGTTTCACGTTCATGATATTCAACACTCGGAAATATATTTATCAAGCTATTTGATTTAGGATCGTTTCGATCTACTCTTGTTGATAGCACTAAAATGTAAGGGTAATAATCGGTGTTGCTATATGATCCTAAATGATAATTGATTTCTATTTGATTGTCAGCCGGATAGTCAGTCCCCGATGCTGATTCAGCATGATCAAACCCATGATTATTTCTTAAATATAAAGCTGTTTCTACAAGATTTTCTGGGCTCACCATTATCTTTGATCTGTTTTCTTTTTTATAGACAAGTTTAATTTGATCTCCAAAATTAGTAGTAATAGAATTAATGAGACTACTAGATAGTAAACTACTCTTTTCTTCTTTTACTTGTATCAAGTTCATTTGATTATTTTCGGTATTGTCTTTTTCCATTATTTAACTTTCGACCTTTTAATCTTTTCTTGCAACAACATAGTACCTTGAATTAATGTTTCTGGTCTGGGAGGACATCCTGGAACATAAACATCTACTGGCACAATGCTATCAATTCCAGGCAAAACATTGTATGAGTCCAGATACAAGCCCCCTGTAATTGCACATGCTCCCATAGCAATAACATATTTTGGCTCTGGCATTTGATCATAAACCATCCTGAGCCTGGGAGCCATTTTCCTAGTTACAGTGCCTTGAACTACTATCAAGTCACATTGTCTTAATGAGCCAAAAGCTTCTAAGATACCAAATCGTTCTGCATCATAGCGAGGACTTGAAACAGCACCAAATTCTACACTACAACAAGCAGTTTCCAAGTGAACGGGCCATAATGACCAGACGCGGCCCCAGTTTATTACATATCCTAAGGGTGCATCTAAAGCTTTGACCAAAACATCACCTATGTTTGACACTAGAAGATTAAAATTGGTAGGGTTAACGAGATCTTTTATCATACCTCTACACTTGATAGGTAATTACAATTCAAGTTATTAATACCTATTGGGTTCACCATAATTACCAAATTCCTTTTCTCCCTGCCAAAAATAATGCATACCCCATCGCAGCAAACATTACTCCCAAAAATCCTATCATCGGCAAAGTGGCTTCCTTAGGAATAGAAAAAAAGGTAACACCCCATGCATACAGAAATATAGACATTACATCAAAGACGACAAACATTAGAATATAAGAATAATACTGCATCATGAAATGAGATCGTCCTTCGCCTGAAGGGACTTGACCACATTCCATTGGAAGGAATTTAACTGGATTATACCTTCTTCTAGTCATAAATAACCGAGACATGATTATTGCGGGTACCCCAGCTAAAATTCCAAATCCAAATAAATATAATATTGGAAGAAATTGTGTAGCGGTTTCTCCTGCCAAATTAACAGTGGCTGATAATTTAAGATATTTATATCTTCTTATTTGATATTAATAAAAGAACTTATTTGTTTAATACAAGATTAAACAATTGCTTAACTATCATTTTAGGATGGTTGACAGCTAATTTAGCCATTTTGGTATAAGTAAAATCTGACTTTATGAAATCTAAAAACTCATCTATTGATAATTCCTTTATTATTTCAATTTCCTTGTCCCATTCAGAATCAGATAAACCAAGCCATCTTGATTGAACCTTTAATGCCGATTTTATTTTCTTTTCGAGGATATTCTTGTTTGCTTCTTCATAAGGCCTCAATGAATCTCTGGATGAATTGTATTGCAATGATTCAGCTCCTATCTTTCCAGCCAAACGTCCAAACTCTATAGCATATCTTATACCTTCTAAAACTAGAGGATTTGCCTGGCCTACAGTATCGCCAACCATTATCAAGCCGTCAAAAACACTATTTGTACGCAATCCTTCATTTGGGATCATACCATAATGAAGCTCCAAAGGTTGAATTTTTCCAAGTGTGTCGAGTGGAGGCAAACGAGTTTTCATGACTTGGTTTAATTTGACAAGTGGATCGGTGTTTGAATTTGGCTTCCCGATGCCTACTCCTATTCGCAAGCGATTTTTAGATAATGGAAAAACCCAGGCATAGCCTGCTTCAGAATAAATCTGTCCAACCATAAGGTATAAAGTTTCATTATCCACATTATCACAGTAGCACTCATATTCTGCCCCTACACCATATCTATTCCACAATTCAACGTACCCCAATTTCCGTCCTACAAAACTGGTAAAGCCAGAAGCATCTATTACTAAAGTTGCCTCCACTTCCAACTGTCCATTGGGAGAGTTGACTTTCAAAATGCTTGATTGTCCCTGCAAAGTTTTCTTAACGTCAATTACTTGGCTTTTGACCATCAAAGTACTGCCCTCAGAGGCTGCTTTAGATGCTAAATGCTGATAGGTCTTTCGTACATCAAGAACACATGCAGAATAAGAATTGCCGGAAATTATAATTTGATTAGTTGGAGAGACAAAGGAAAAATTCTTGATAGGATTAAAGTATTCCCCAGAGATTTCTAATTTTTCAATCTCCTTGATCCATGTAACACCACTGGTCCTAATATTATGTCCGAATGAAGGATCCTTTTCAAACAGTATTACTTTTGCGCCATGCTTGGCTGCTGAATACGCAGCAGATAAGCCTGCGGGTCCTCCTCCTACAACAGCAATGTCAAATTTCAAAATCCATTCTACTTTGTCTCCTATGGGTATTATACATATTCCCTGTTCATGTTGCAAGTCATGTGCAAATCTTTTGCGGTGTATGAGACACTCTAGTTAGGAGATTATTGCGACTTTGAATCTATGTGTATATTTTAGCTCATACATTAATCCAAAGGAGTATTTAGATAGTCATTAAATCCAATCGACTTTAGGTTTCAAAACAAATGATATTTTAGACTGGTTATAAATCATTTTAACACAGCTTGCCTTCAACAAATAAATAACAAATATGCGAAAGAAAAATGTTTAGTTTGATATTTTTGCGAAAAAACATTGATGAGGATGAGCAAACGGAGACTAGACAATTAAATGAAAATATAGAGACAATTATTAAATCAATTGAAGAAATTAGCGATGAACAAAGAGAGCTAGTAAAGAAATTAAAACTAGATATGGAAATTTTCGCTTCTGAAAGATCACTTGAGAGTTGTTTACAAACTCTCAATCAGTCAATGCAGTTAGCTAATATCAGAGAACAATTAGTAGAAACTTACAAACAGTATTGCTCGCTTTTGGAACAGGAGTTAAGAAAGGCTTTGTCCAAAAAGTCGTAGAATCTCAAACCACGGGCTAGAAATAGGAACAAGGAACACAAGACTACTACTACAAGTATTGGTTTTAAGTTAAGTATTATAATACTCTTTTTAATTAAATAGGATCCGATTTCTGATTGTTCCCAATCCTTCAATGGATATTTCTACTATATCATCATGCTTCAAATACCTAGGCTCTTTCATTGACATCGCTACGCCTGCAGGAGTACCAGTAGAAATGATATCCCCAGGTTCGATTGTTATGAGATCACTCAGTGAAGATATTATTTTCCTAATTGGAATAACCATGTTACTACTCGAAGAATTTTGCCTTAATTCTCCATTTACTTTTGTTGTGATGTGTAGTTTTTGAGGATCTTCGATCTCGTCCCTAGTTGTAATCCAAGGTCCGCATGGGGCAAATGTATCAATACTTTTGCCTCGTGTGAATTGTTTATCTCTAAACTGGATATCTCGTGCAGAAACATCATGAAATACCATGTAGCCAAATACTGCATCTAATGAATCTTCTTCAGAAATTTTCTTTACCTGTCTCCCAATAATGACAGCTAATTCGGCTTCATAATCTAGACGTTTTACATAAGATGGAGAGATAACATTTCCGTGAGGTGAATTCAACGCCGTTCTTGGTTTTAAGAATATTACAGGTTCTTGAGAAGGAGTTAATCCTGCATCACGAGCATGATCATAGTAATTAAAAGCTAGACAAATAATTTTAGGTGGATTGGGAAGTGGGGCCAATAGATCAACCTCATTTATGGGCAAATCAAAAGTAAGATTTGTTCCAACAGAATTTACTTCTTCAAGCCAACCACCAAATAAAAATTCCTTGATTCGGGGCGGGATAGGAACG
>DATEOO010000256.1:0-4865 GCA_035274085.1 Candidatus Nitrosocosmicus sp. | reverse complement strand
GTGCCCATAGAGGGATAAAGTCTTGTATAGCAACCCGTCTATAGAAACTTAGAGACCCTGCACAACAACTAACTGATGAAAAAACGGTTTCCATCCCTTTTTGTGCTCTACACGCCCCATCGGCGTAGACATCTTGCATTTTCTCAAGAAAATGATCCCGAAATCCTCCCGTGTGTCTGTTCTTAACTCGTCCATGGCCAGTCAGAGCACCTACCTGCTTATCTGAGTAGAATATTTGCACAGCCTTTTCCGTTGCATCACGAGCCATATCGCAATCGCTATCCATGAAAGCATATATTTCCCCACGTGCAATCTTGCTCGCCGCCTCAATCGCCTTTTTCTTTCCAACACTTTCCTTTAAATGAACTATTCTCAGGTTAACAGATGTGTTTTTATCCTTGATATTGTCAAGTATCTCACCTGTTTTGTCTGTACTCCCGTCGTCTATTACGATTATTTCCTTTTTTCTATAAGTTTGGTCAATACATGATTGTATGCATGTGCTAATGTCTGCTTCCTCATTTTTTACAGGAACCACAATAGACACCAGAGGCTTTTCGCTCTCAGGAATTAGTTTCTCATAATGTTCAATATATGGATCTCGATATCGAAAATACGAGATTAATAAGATGTTAAATAATATAAAAGAAGTCAAAATGCTGTATATTCCTACTCCGAGATCAATCACGTATATGGTCAAATATACCTTCACAAACAATATTACCAGAACAGACGACAAGAGTAATACCCTAACAAACCATCTTTTTTTATCCAATTCCTTTGTATTAACAAAATTAGTGGGATTACTCAAGGCCAAACATTAAATCAACTCGCAGATAATTTAATTGAATTAAAGCTGTTTATTACTTTTTTCATATTAGCTTCCTAGAATTGGTTATATAAGATTCTTCTAGTAGAAAGATAAGAGTAACAAAGAAATTATTTAATAAAATATTTCAAAGTATTAATCGAATCGTCTAGTTCCATCTTAGCCTTTCGTTTTCTCGGTCCTCTTTAGACGATTTTTTCCAGTCTTTGTAGTGATTTCTACATAAATAGACACGCTTTTTTGAATTATCAAAATCTAAATCTTGTGACATTTTCGCCTTTGCCAAACTCATTGATCTATCTGCGGACTCTTGGCAACCTAAAACGCTGCAAGTAATTCCCTTCTCTACCTTTCCCATTAGAATGCAAGAACCACTGTAATATAATAAAGTTAATGGAAAATTTGAGGTCAGTTTATAAAGTGAAGTATTGGGCAACGGGATTATGCACAACTATCGCTGCTGTCGAGAATTCGGGATCTATTTGGCCGCTTTCAGTTAGTGTCATTCCGCTTATTGAGGGGTTCAATAATTTCCAGACCATGAAATGTTGGGTTATATCAGGACAACTTGGGTAACCCCAACTGTACCTCAAACCTCCTACCTTTAGTCCAAGCTCCGCTTTGATTTTATAATTTACCCAATCAGCTAAAGCTTCAGTTGTTTCTACTGCCAACCCATGCAGGTAGTAGGCATCAGTATAACGACCTTGTTTGTTCCATTCATCTATCATTTGAGTGACTTTGTTACCCATAGTTACTGATTGAAATGCAACAACATCATCGGATTCAGAGTCAAAATAATCAGCAAGACAGAGATGAGTAGAATTGCTAGATCTGGGAAACTCAAATATCAGTTCTGAACTAGCATTATTGTTATCCTGATATTTTACCAAGAGACTATTATTTCTTACCCTTCTGCATCGAAAGTAAGCGTAAACTGCATGAGGATCAAACAATCTCTCTTTTACAACTTTCACTTTCCATTCTCTAAGCAATTCATCATACTCATCTTTTAATTCAGTAGCTTTTTTACCTCTTAATCCCCATGACAACACAAAAAGGGATTTTTTATTCAAGTACTGCCATATTTCTTCTAGAGGTAGGTCGTTGTTCTCTAGTCTGGTTACAAAATTAAATTTGGGAGGGACCGGTTTATCTATTACTGCTTTGACGTTGCTTAAAATGTTACTTTGATCCTGCAAATTGGTAGCCTCATTATATTTTCTTTCTTTCCAAGTTGATAGTTTATCCAACCATTTGTTCATATATTCTTCCTTGCTTTCGCTCATGAGATTATTCATAACCTTTAGCCCCTCAAATGCGGTCTTGCAGTAGAATATACCGGCTTTATAAATTTCACCGTTACCTTTTGCTATCCTATTAATATAATCGCTATTAATTGCGGCACCTCCACATAAAACTGGAATGTTCATCTTGTTATCTCGAAGAAATTCTGAAAAAAGCTGCATTTGTTTTGATGTCGAAACCAATAAAGCCGATAATCCCACGGCATCTGCGTTTACTTCCTTAATCTTGTTTACTATACTAGGAATAGGAACTTGTTTCCCTAAATCAAATACTTCATATCCATTGTTTACCAGTATTGTCTTTACCAAATTTTTCCCTATATCATGTACATCGCCATAAACCGTACATAACACGATTTTTCCTTTACTGATTCCTTCTTGCTTTATAAGGTATTTCTCTAGCTCCAAAACTGCAGCCTTCATGCATTCGGCTGATTTTAAAACAAATGGCAAGATCAATTCTCCAGCACCAAATTTATCTCCCACTTCTTTCATTGCAGGAAGAAGTACTTCATTCAGTGTCTCTACTGCCGCCTCATGTAATTTTTCTTTGTTACCTAAAAGTATTTTCCTTTTTGTACCGTTTTCTAATGATTCTTCTGAGACAGTGAGATCATCTTTAGAATGAACCCGCTCTGATATGGATAAAACTACATCATTCTCAATACCATCTTTTAGTCTATTAACGATCCTAAAATAACATTTCTTACCTGCGTCCCAACTTGCATCTATTTCCATCAAATTGTTCTCTTTTTGAGTACCTTTAGCTTTTGTCCCCGACCCATTAACAGTATCAATAGAACTAAAGTATGATATCAATTCAGACAGTGCATTATTATTATTATTAAAAATAAGGTCCTCGCATAATCCTTTCTCCTTAGAATTAATTTGAGGGTATGGAATTATATCCTTGGGATTAATTATTACAGTATCAAGACCACTTTTTATTGCATGATATAAGAAAACTGAATTGAGGTACTTTCGAGCTAGAGCTGGCAATCCGAAGCTTACATTACTTAATCCCAGCGTTGTTAACGACTCTGGATATTTTTCCTTTACAAATTTGATTCCATCAAGAGTATGGACAGCAGAATCCACGTATTCTTGCTCGCCTGTCGCTAAAGTGAAGGTTAATACATCAAAGATTAACTGCCATGGCTTTAAACCCATCTCGATTGCCTTGAAATAAAGAAGTCCTGCAACCTCTAATTTTTCTTGGCTTGTTTTTGCCATCCCCTTCGGACCTATGCACATAGAAACTGCAGGTGCTCCATATTTCTTCATTAGAGGAGTAATATCATCAAATCTACTCCCATCACCTTCCAAATTGATAGAATTGATTATAGGTACACCAGGAATCTGTTTAAGAGCAGTTGCAATTACCTTTGAATCCGTTGAATCAATTACAAGAGGCGCCTCTATTTCCAAACTAAGCCTCTTGACGAGTTTTTGCATGAAATCCTGTTCATCCGATCGCTCTGTTGTTGCTACGCAAACATCTAAACAATGTGCACCGTCCTCTACTTGGTATCTTGCTAATTCAATTAGTCCGTCGAAGTCGTTTTCAAGCACCATTTTCTTGGCTTTCTTTGAGCCTTGAGAATTTAATCGCTCTCCAATGATTAAGGGACGAGGATTTTGATGGAGTTCCAAAGATGACAGCGCTGATGATACTTTAGGTTTTTCATTATAGATTTTTTTCATTTTAATAACCTGATTGAGTTAGCGGAAGTTAGGTAACGGTCCTATTATTATGGGCTAAGTTTAGAGTTGTGTTTCTCGTATTGAGCATCGAGCGTAAATGCTGGATATGATCCTTTGATGTGCCACAGCATCCCCCGATTATTCTTAATCTTTCATATTTATTAACGAATTCAGAGAGTTTTAGGCTGATCTCTTGAGGAGTCATCAAATATTTTGCCATACCATTTTCATTCACTGGCATTCCAGCGTTAGGCATTACCAAGATGGGTAACTCATCTTGCTCGCATAACCATTGTACACTTGGTGTCATTTCAATCGGCCCTGTAGAACAATTTAATCCAAATACATCTATGTCTAAATTGCTTAAAGTGGTATAAGCTGACTGAACATTTGATCCTAAAAGCATTTTCCCATATTGGTCTAAGGTTATATTGGTAATTATGGGTAAAGTCTTTTCTAATTTGTTCATTGCGCGGAAGCAGCCCTCAACAGCCAATTTCATCTCCAGTACATCTTGTCCAGTTTCAATAAGGAGCGCATCGCAGCCTCCAATTATCAGTCCCTGAGCCTGGACATAAAAGGCTTCTTCAATTTCTCCCAATGAAATATTACCTAGATCAGAATCGTTTGAGCTTGGTAAATACCCTGATGGACCCATAGAACCGATCACATAAATTTCTTGATTTAGCTCTATAGAAGATTCTTTTACGAGTCGTACCCCTTGAACATTAAAATCGATGGTCTTATCGCCCTTTCCATATTCGTCTAGCTTGAGCTTATTGCTGCCAAATGTATTGGTTTCAATGCAATCACTGCCTGCTTTAATATAGTTCTTATGGATTGTCTTTATCCATTCAGGACGTGTAAAATTCAAACTATCGTTAAATCCTTCTTTATTATTGAGATAATCGGTTTCTTTAGGTTCGTATTTTTGAATCTCTGTACCCATTGCACCATCAAACAAAAGAACTCGTGTCGCCAAGTCATTAAGAAAGCCCTTCAATATTATTATTATTTTATAAGAG
>DATEOO010000255.1:0-2439 GCA_035274085.1 Candidatus Nitrosocosmicus sp. | reverse complement strand
GTAACATTTTACTTATTCTCCATATATGACATACATGGGTCGTCGGTCCGACCTGCATATAGACCATCTAAGAAAGAAGATGATGTCTTCAAACAAAAAAGTAGTCCAATTCAACGGTTGATTTATGAGCAAGTTATTATCGGAATCTTACTGCATACTGATTTTCCCTCCAAATTTGTAAGTTTTCCATTTATTCCTTATATTCATCCTCACTGGTTTATTCAGAAAAACATAGAACTTTTTCACCAATCTAAAAAAATACTTTTAACCCCTCTTTTGTTTAGTCTTTCTCCAAGAGCATTTGAGAAGAAGCTAACAACAATAATTGGAAAAAGCTCTTCTGTCGATGAAAGCATTCCTATCCAGTATAATTTAGTTGACAGTGAACCAAAGGATTTTGCAAAGGCCGAGAAAAAATATACAAATCTAATTAGCCCTTTTAATTTTATGAAATTTTCATTAAATATGCGAAAGAACGATATCTTTGATATTTTGGATTCCATCTAGTTTGTCACTTAATTTCATTAGATTTGATATGTTGTCTTTATAAGATTTATCATAAATCAATTCATTTACTGCATCGATAAGCATGGTTTGATTCATTTTTTTAGAATTAATTGCCTTACCTATGCCTAGTCTTTCGATCTTCGATGAATTTGACATTTGTTCGCCGTGGCTTTGAATAGGAATGGAGATAATCGGTTTTCCATATTGAATTGCTTGAGAAATAGCTGTGTGTCCCCCACGCATAATTATAATGTCTGAAAGAAAATATATTTCGTCTTTGTATGGACACCACTCAAAATACCATATATTATTAGCTATTTTTCTTGGGACTATATTGCCGTTTGATTTTCCTTCCGAAAATATAAACTGAATCGATGGTTGCTCTTTAAAAACATCTATTAGCTTTTTTATTATAGGCATTCTAGTGCCCATGGGACCACTTATGTGGACAAATATGAGTGGTTTTGTATTATCAATTTGCAAGGCTTCTTTAGTCTTTGAAAGACTATCATCAGTAATTCTTGCCCTTGGGGTTACGAACCCAACATAGTCTAATTTAGACTTTATGGCTCTTACGGAATTTATTGTACTCTCTGAAATGGTGTAAGGTGGAGGTAGGTCGGGTATTAGAATTCTGTCTGACATACTCCAAATCCCTCCCATTAGCTCACCATTACAAGTTTCATAAAATCTCCCGGCCTTGAATTGTCGTAATCGGGGAGTTAGTAAAAGCTTTACCTGATTAATAATCAGGATTTTTGGTAGGTTGAGAAGCCTAGCCGCTATCAGAGGAGATAACCTAGAATCAGATATTATAATCTGGGGATTGAATTTCTTCATATACTTTATTTCTTTATTTATTTGGACAGGTAAATTGACTAGCCATTGCGGTATTTTATTTATATTACTCATAACTGAAAATTCACCATCTTTTCCCCACATGAATTCCACTGGGGGAACCTTTTCACACTCATATCCTTGGCTTTCGATATAATTACAGGCCTCGCCAAAGGATGAAAAGCGCATTTCAATGCCGGGTTTTTTCATATTTTCTGCTAAGGTCAAGAGTCTACTGGCGTGACCTAAACCCACTCCATATGGTGCCAAATAAACTCTTTGCAACATAAACACGATTTTTGAAGGCATTAAAAAGTGTTAAGTCGAACAGCCTAGTCTGCAACCTTTGATCTCAATGACTTTATGGAACATTAAACAATTTCATCTAGATATAACGCAAATTTGCTTTCTGTATTAAAACCATGATAGGATAAGTTATTATCCTGTCTCGTTTTTTGAATTAATTTTATTCGTTAATTTTTTGACCATTTGTTTTAATTTTTGAGATTTCAGGAATCATCCAGATAAATTTTGTGTGAATGCAGTTATTAGATTGATCTGCTTCACATTGTAACTCTCCACTCACGTAGAACACATCAACTAGTATTTTTTTCTTGACGTCTTTTAGAGTTATTCTGTTTCCTTGATAAGAATCAACCGATAAGGATGGGGCAACCCTTGCCAGGAACTCCTCTTTCTCTAAATATCCTTGCAAAAAATCGTTTACATATTCCTTAATGTTTAGGCGTTTTTGAATAGCTCTCTGTTTCATCTTATCATAATTCTCTACATAAATTTCCACCGTAACCACGCTCCTTCCCCCCCTCTTAACAGGCATAATGAATAATAGCATGTGGTTCTGTTTAATAATTTCGATGTAAATGTCATAGAATGTGATTAGATACAATAACATGTTATATCATGTTATATCATGTTATTTCTAATTTCCTATACTTCCTATCTCCATAATTTTATAAATACGCAGTTTTTCAACATACAAACAACAGGGTTTTTTTTAACTAATTTTAAGGTATAAATAGTGACGTTCCCGCCTAGACTACCTGAGTGTTAGGCTGGCCAGCCGTAGATAGACTT
>DATEOO010000254.1:0-3847 GCA_035274085.1 Candidatus Nitrosocosmicus sp. | reverse complement strand
AGGATTACATTCTAAATGAAAAGTATTCACTACCTTCAGGCTCAGTAGTCATAATGAGTCAGTATCTAATGCATCATGATGTCAGATACTTTTCAGACCCTGAAAAGTTTGTCCCAGAAAGATGGTCTTTAAAATTTAGAGCATCAATGCCACGATTTAGCTATTTCCCGTTTGGCGGTGGTCCTAGAGCATGTATAGGAGAACCATTAGCTTGGACTGAAAGTATTATTGTGTTAGCAAATATCATCAATACTTGGAAGATTACCCTTGAAGAGAAAGATATTGCAAATATAAAATTACATCCACTAGTAACACTCAGGCCAAAAAATGGTATTAGAATGAAAATTTCCAAAAGATCATGTGATTAGCACAGATATTTAATTTTCTCAAAATTGAGTCTAATAAATCCTTTCGGTATAAGTGTATCAAAAAAAATTGACTTACCAATATTATTCAAAAAATGCGTATATTATAATGAGAACACATAACCCACTATTTGATAATAGATGTAAAACATTTTGGAATCAATGAGATGGACCTTTCTCTATGTATGCTTGTTTTTAATAAAGGAAGTCGGATTATTTATGAGGATATCAAAAGTAACAAAATTGAGAGAAAGTATATCATAAAGTGTATGTATACTTTCGATTGTTAAGCTACTTTAATACTATATAGATAATTATATCAATATTTGATACGTATTATAGCATCGCAATAATATATGAAATTGGATATTGTGATAAATTGATACCTAATGGAGTACTGCATTGGTAAGATTAAGTTCAGTATTGCATTAAGTATTAGCAGGCTTTAGCTTTTCCTGTTAAATGTCAGAGTTGTGATTGAAATATAGTTAGCATAGCATGTTTGACTGTGATAGATAGAGTTAAGTTGGATCCAAAGATTTACTTTTTATATGTCTTTTACCTTAAATTCGACAGCCAAATTAAATAATGGAATTCAAATACCAAGGCTTGGACTAGGAGTTTATCAAATACCGCCTGGAAAATCAACCTTCAAAGCAGTCAAATATGCACTGAAAATTGGCTATAAACACATTGATACTGCTATGATCTATGGTAATGAATCAGATGTTGGCAGGGCATTAAAGGATAGTGATGTAAAAAGAGATGACATCTTTATCACTACAAAAGTCTGGAACAGTGACCAAGGTTATGATTCAACCTTGAAGGCATTTGAAGCTAGCCTTAAACGCCTTGGTCTATCTTATGTTGATCTCTATCTCATACATTGGCCAATTCAGGAAAAGATTTTAGAAACTTGGAAAGCCATGACTAATCTATTAAATAAGGGAAAAGTTAATGCAATTGGGGTAAGCAATTACTCTATCAATGAATTGAAAGAAACGGTACAAAGCTCCGATATCGTCCCTGTCATTAATCAAGTAGAATTTCATCCATTTTTATATCAGAAAGAACTGTTACTCTTCTGCAAGAGCAATTCGATTCTGCTTGAAGCTTATAGTCCATTAACAAGAGGCAAAAGACTAGATAACCCCAATATAGTTAGAATTGCAAGAGCGTATGGCAAGACCGCTGCACAAATACTTGTACGCTGGAGCTTACAACATGACTTGATTGTTATTCCAAAATCTAGCCATGATGAAAGAATATTAGAAAATAGTCAGGTATTTGATTTTCATATCAATCAAAAAGACATGAAAAGCTTAGATTCATTAAATGAGAATTTACGTACAGTTTTCTTAGATTAACAACAGAATCGATCTCCTTTTTCTTGTATTACTTATCAATATGTATTAAAGGATGATTTGTTTCCAAATTACCCGTAATTTATCTAAAAGATTGGATGATCAAATGGAGCCTTGTGTTTTTTGTACATTTTTGGCTACTCCATTTCTCAATAGCTGCAGTCAAGACAAAGGATAGTTACTAATGATTCTAATTGAGGATAATTTCAAATTGGAATTTTAGAGTTACTAACATACTGTAATAGTTGAATGATATGTAAGGCAGTTGTACATTATTTATTTGACTCATCATTTCTAAAATAGAGTTCTGATTTGGTCATAACTATGAGGACAATATATGAATATTTTAAAGTTTTTTTTGTAAATAATTCTGAATCATAGTCATTTTTTATTTTTTATTTTTTAGTTTATTAACCTGTTTTTCTCTTCTTTGTTCTTTTGAAGATGTGGGATTAGGAAATTTATTTAACCAATGGTTAGTCATTCTTTCGGTACTCTTAATGGACTCTTTATATAAGTCGGTCATTCTTTCGGTATTTATTGCCAGTTCTTTATATAAGTCGGTCATTTTTTCTGAGCACTCAATATATTCTTTGTATATTTTAGTCATGGATGCGATATAAGTAATATATTCATTGTACATTTCTCCCCAAGCCATAGGCGAATTTTGTTCCCACCAATCCATTATCGATCTAAATTGACTAGGATAGTCCATATTTTGCTCTTCGTAGTTGTTGTTTTTTCCCTTTCCTTGGTTTTCCATCATAATCACAGATACTCAATGTTCGGAGTTCTAATATTTTACAGTTATTGACTCGAATCTTACTTTACTAGGAGTGGGGGTATTTCATAATAAAGTTTTGAAGAAGGAATTTATTCATTAGTTGAATATTTCCTACTGGTCAAAGTAAGGATATAAAACACACAGTCATGATGAGAATCATCAAAATCCATAATCATTTTAGAGCTTAACAAAGAAAAATATCCCTCTGATTCGAATCGAAATAGAAAATACTAGAGAATTCTAAGATTGGACGTACCAATATTTTTAAAAACTACTGTTAATGAATTCCATAGATGAGATGTATAGAATATCTTAGAGAATAGCAGCTATGTATAAAGTCGAAATTCAACAATTTTGATTAACATATAATAAAAAGTTTGATAGAATAAGCATATGTCTGAATTTGATAATACAGTGGATATAATATTTGGTAGATGGAAAAGTCAAATACTATATACTGGTGCCAAATTAGGTATATTTGATTACTTAACATCAAGTCCTAAAGAAATAAGTCAAATTGCACAGGATTTGAATCTGAATGAGGCAATGGCATATCGTATTCTTAGATCAATAGCATCTTTGGGTTTTTTGAAAGAGGAGGACCAGGGCCGTAAATTCTCAATCACCACTTCTGGAGAATTACTGAGAAAAGATCATCCTCACACTCTTCAAGGAGTTTTGCTTTTAGAGGAAGGGCCTGAACATTATCAAATTTGGAAGCATTTGTCAAGGATGATTATAGATGGAAAACAAAATGCATTTAGTTCAGAATATGGGAATAATATTTTTGAATATGCGGGAGAAAATTCAAAATATTCTAAAGTCTTCAATGATGCAATGAGCAGTTATTCAGCAATGCATACTGCCATGGTATTAGAAGCGCTAAAAGAATACGACTTTTCCGATATTTCTCATATTTGCGAAATTGGTGGAGGTCAAGGACATCTACTAAGTCATTTGCAATCAAAATATAATCACCTTAGTGGAACGATTTTGGAATTGGAACCTGTAGTCAATAATCAAGATTCATCATGGCCTAATAAAATGGGGTTGCAGGAACGTTGTAAATATGTCAAGGGAAATATGTTTGAACAAGTACCCTCTGCAGATCTATACATAATGAAAATGATCCTTCATGATTGGAATGATGAAGAGTGCATAAAAATACTTTCAAATATTCACAAATCTGCTTCTGACAAATCCAAGATATTCATTATTGAACATGTAGTGCCAGACCCAACTACACCACATTTTTCAAAATTATTCGATATACATATGATGTGCGCTACCACTGGAAGAGAAAGAACGGTTGAAGAGTATAAGTCAATCTTAAA
>DATEOO010000253.1:0-2112 GCA_035274085.1 Candidatus Nitrosocosmicus sp. | reverse complement strand
TAAGAAAGTAGGACAATCTCCTAATTACTGCCACAAATAGAAAAAATTCACCTAAACGGCTATTAATAGTCGCTACTTATTATTTTCGTTGTCAGCCTTTTCTAAAAATCCTTTGCAATTATAACCTACTAAAATTAGTTTTAAATTCTTACTAGATCAGATCATACATAACACGGATTGTGATGGTCTAAATGATATGGTACCGTCTTTAAGTCTAGTTTATCTAGCTATCCTCACAGCACCAATCAGTAAGGAATTTTTCCGCTGAACGAGTATCTTTAAAAATACTTTTAGGAATAGAATCACTTTTTTCCTTTTTTATAGCATAAAAATCTGCGAGTCCAAGTGGAGTATTATTAAGTGTAATAATATATCCAATATTGGCCTTTATAGCCGAATCAACGCCTACCGGCGAATTTTCGACGACGAGAGCTTCAGAAGGTTTTAAATTAAGTTTAGATAGTGCCACGCTAAATGGCTGAGCACTTGGTTTGCCTTCCTCCAAATCCTCGCCAGATATGATCAAATCAAATTTAGAGAGGTCATTTTGTTCTAATAGTGATTCCACTTCTTTCTTAGATGCGCCGCTAACCACGGCCTTTAAGCAATTCTCACAATTGAGTGATCCAATTAATTCTTTTACCCCAGGAAAAGCTCTTGCCTTCTGCATCTCTTCAAAAAGTCGTTTTTTCCGGTCACTAATATTTTTAACTAGTTTCTCATCAGGGGGTTTGAGATTATTTCGTTTGAAAATTTCTTTTATAAGTGAGGGACCAGGAATCCCCTCAAGTAAGTATACATCCCTTTTGTCTATTTCAAGGTTAACGATTTCTCTAAATGCAATTTGAAAAGCCTCTGCATGGAATGGCATTGCATCTATTAGTACGCCATCCATATCAAACAAAATTCCTTTCAACTATAACGAACTAATCCATTTTCAATAATATAAAGTAGTGTTATCAATAAATTTCCCACTGATACTCTTCCTTGGAAAAGTGCTGCTATGGAATCGGTGAAGGTCAAAGTATAATATGCCATCCTTTCTAAGAATGCCTTAAATAGCGAAGCCAGCTCCTTTTCGTCTTCAACGACCATTATAGTCTCAGGGGCTGACATATCGAATACTATTGTAAGAGAATATTTCACCCTTTACTGTTTGAATATTTATCGATAGGATATCATAGTAGACAAGTTTAGAGAAATCTGCTTCAGGATCAAATCTCTACGTTTGTAATAGATTACATTTGATTTTTAATTGATTCCACTAATTTCAAAAGATAGATTTATTGACATATTGTAGCAATTGGAACAGGTCACTCTAGATACAAAAGAATATCGCTAGTAGTGATCTTCTCAGTCAGTTTTTTATGTTCTATTTTGAATAGTAAATTTATTCCAGCATTGCTTGAAAAAAAAGAGTGATCGTTACCGTTATAACTAATCAATCCATATTCAATGAGGTAAAATAAATATTTCTTTATTAATTCATTTGAAATAGGTAATAGTCGTTGAATATTCAAATAAATATTGTGTATTGAAGACCCTTTTAAGCATACTAACAAAATAGGCTGAAAGATGACGGCCTGCATGACCAAAATATTTTCTGTTTTTTCCTCATCCTTGATTAATTTCATTATAGGATCCCGACAATTATTCTCATGGTAGTCTCAGCTGTATTTGTCCTCTGTAGAATACAATTATCTTGAAATGGTACCTTTGCAATATCCAATATTAAATGGTCGCCAACTAATTTACATGTGAGATCCGTTTCCCTTGATTCTCCATAGATGTTAAACAAATCGGTAATATTGTCCGGGCTGATCTTGACCATGTTTAAAAATAATAATTTAACATTCTATATAAGGTACGATCCGCCTCCTCCCCTAGTGACTATCTTGCCAGTGTCTCAGGATAACGGGCCCACGGGCTTATTCTTTATAAGATAAACTGTAGACTTTTTGCATTTTTTCGTTTAAATATTCATCTCAATACCAGTAATAGGAAATGAAACAAAGTATTTAGACAAAATCAATTACTTTAACAAATCATGATTAAGTAGATAGTGTTTGTGAATGTATTCTGTGAGAGTTCTAATCAACCACAGCAAATTTC
>DATEOO010000252.1:0-2071 GCA_035274085.1 Candidatus Nitrosocosmicus sp. | reverse complement strand
AAAAATTGGTACATTTAGGTTATATTCCTGACATCTCGGTTGTAGATGGAAAAGAAAAAAGGATAAAAAAAAATAAGATATTTGAATATCCTGCTGACAAAGTTTTACATTTTGAGAATCACCCAGGAGAGCTTGACGAGCACATAATCGTAGAAATACTACAATTAACTCAAAGCAAATTCGAAAACAAAATCAAATTCATTATTGAAGGTGAGGAAGACTTGATTGCGCTTCCATTTCTAATGTACTCGCCGGACGATTGGGTAATTTGTTATGGACAACCACATCAGGGTTTAGTAATAGTGCATGTGAATGAGGATTCCAGAAACAGGGCCAAGTTAATATTTAATAAAGTCTTTAACATCTAAAGTTCAATAATACAGGGTATGATGATACGGTGGCTGTATGAATATACAATAAAAATGAGATGATTTGATTTTACCATTTGCTGACCCTGAATTTGTTTTTTTGTTTTTTTTTGAATTATTTTTTTAGAAATGTACTCTTTTTTTATTTTTTTATTAGGGCCATCTTCTTGTCTTTGTACTTTTCCTTTTCAGCAATCACATCCACAACCATCTCTGCTATTATCAAAAGTGCCTATTCCGTATTTCTTCATACATGCACTGCACACACTCTCTGATTCGTTAATTGTGGTAATATTACAAAACGAACATACTTTCGTCATATCTATGTAACTCTATGGATCTCAAAAATAAATCCTTATCTAAATTGACCTTTCTTATTTTATCAACACCTAAAGATTAGGTGTAAACCAGATAGCTTATTAGGCACGGTTCGAGTAAAGTTTGTATATCGAGCCTGTCTCGTCACTGATATAGTTCCAGTTTTCCGGATTGATATCTACAACAGAAAAATATTCTTGTTCCTCTTTTGATAATATATCATAAATCAGCTGGCCCACTACTATGTGGTTAACTTTAGCAAAAGTAGTCATTTTGGTTGCAATACTTATGGTGTAACCTAGTATATCGTAAGACGGCTTCTCATTTGAAATCAATTCGCTGGTTTTTTGAATAGCTTTATAATCATACTGTGTTAGGTCGTTCACATTATCTACATATGGATAGTATTTTACGATTACATTTTCACCGTAATCAATACCAATTCTAACGCCAAGCTCCGGATAATCATATTGACTAAATACCGGGTTGAATCCTTGATTGATAACTTTAATCATGGTACGGGCACAATTTATTGCATTAATACAAAGAGTATACAAATGGTCGGAACTGACATTAAAAAAACCAATTATTCCATCGCCTATGTACTTTAAGACATATCCTCCATAAAGACGTATAATCTTGGTCATCTCCTGACTAAAAGTTTGGATTATTTTGGACACCTTTTCTATTGGGAGGTTCATTGACAGCTTTGTAGACCCTACTATATCGATATTTAGTATTATAAGTTTAATTTTTTCATCATAATAACTGCTCAGAACTTTTTGTGTTTCTTCAAAAGGAGCTGTAAAAATGGGATCTGAGCGTAAAGCCTTCCACATACTTGATTGGGAAGCAGTAATAATTTTTTGGATATCTATTAGAGCATCTACGTAAAAGACAGAGGTACTATCCACAATATTGTTGCCTATCAGTCTGTTGTTTTCATGATCTTTTTTCTCATTTAAATTCTTGATAACATTATCAACCTCCTCCAAATCTACATCTAACTGCAATGCAATTATCTCTGGGGGAATTCCTGAATCAAAGAGATTTACAATCGTTTGATGTTGCTCGTATTTATCAATCTTATTTATTGTTTGATCCTTCTTAAAATTGGTCTCATGTGGTTGGGAAATTCTCTTTTCACCTATAATGATTAAATCATTGTTAAGATCTATAGTAGAATGTCATTTATAATTTTTGCCAAAATCGTATCCCAACCTAAATAATGAATTTAGATTCTTTTTTGAATGCATAAAAGACCAATTTTTTAAGGCTGACTTTAGTCAAAGTTTTTGACCTTGCTGTCAGACTTTTTTGCAGTCTGGTATACGACTTCTCTACTACTGCCACCACCACCACCACCACCACTACTATCATAACCA
>DATEOO010000251.1:0-2648 GCA_035274085.1 Candidatus Nitrosocosmicus sp. | reverse complement strand
CATATTCTTTGGTAGACTATCGATGTTCTTTGGATAATTTTCCACGATGTATATTCTTTTATCCCTTTTTGGTGAAGCTGCTATAACCTCCCTTAATGGAGTATTGCTCAATAGACTACCATCCCATGCAAATACGCCATCTTTTACTTCTATCCAGCGAAAATTATATGAGGGATAAGCCGATGTCGCAAGGATGTGTTTAGCAGTTATTTGCTCTCTATAACTATCAAAGGTTAAAGGTCGTGCATTTAAGACATTTACGGCTGTTAAAATTAATCTTGCCTTTGAATTTCCTTCCGGTCTTAATTTATTATAATCGATATATCTTTCCAAGGTTTTTGATAGGGGAGAATGATCATATAGAAAGGTCCATCTTTGAGGTGAAAAATATTCTGGATCCTTTAGAGCGTATTCAGGTGCCCACCTAGGGATAAACATTTTACTATTTCCAAAAAAGAAAGAACTGAAAAAGGACTTCATTTGTTTTATTTTTACATCCATTTCAATTCTATTCGAAGAATAAGTTTCTTCTATTCCTGCTAATGCTGCAGATAAAGACGAAAGAAAGGGATAAGAGTCGCACTTAAATGGCATTTGAAAAGTTTTCATATACCGGTTCCAAGCAGAAAAGGGAGAAAGTATATCTATATCTGCAAAGCCTTCAGATAGTTCCAACCAAAAGTTCTCTAAGAGCTGATCTGTGTTATCCTCTCTTTTACTTCCAACTATTATTGCAGCATTTACGCCACCAATGGAAGTACCTGCAATCATATCTAGATTGACATTATTTTTTACAAGAGCTTTATAGACCCCACAGCCAAACGCTCCAAGAGAACCACCTCCTTGAAGAATTAGTACATTTTCGATGGTATTGTCAAACATAGTCAAATGGTTCGTCCTCCATCCCACAAATGAATATCACTATGACATACTCCTGAAGAATAAACTTTAACAAGAACCTGTGGCCCCATAGGTTTGGGAAGGTCAATCTGTTGTGCTTCCAAAGGTTCAAGTGGTTTAGTAATTCCAGCAGATTTCATGTTAGTATTAGGAAGTTACTGCTTATAAAGAATGATAAATAAAAATATAGGATCTAAAAGATGAAACAAGATTTATTTTTTTTTGAATATTAATCCATGCTCTTGGTAATAGTTGATCAGTGTTTTCATTTGTCGAGTTTCTGTTAAAAAAATAATATACTTTACTTGTTAATATCAGATCAATGGATCCATTTTTGGAATTTGTACCCCTAATTTCTCTTATAATAGTGGCTGGACTTTTTGTTGTGGCAATAGTAAATTTTTCAATTGTAAGGAAAAATATGCAAAAACAAAGTGAACAGTGGATAAAAAATTTGAAAATGCAAAGTGAACAGCAAATTTATTCTAGAATAATGGATGTAAGGCTTAAACTGGAAAACACCGAAACCTTTACCAGGATGGCAAAGGAAAGTCCCGTTTTTGAAGAACGATTTTCCTCAGTTGATAGTCCGGACGAATATTATATTATCGTGGCATTCCTAGACTTATTTGAATACTTATTTTCGCTTGATAAAAAAAACATGATTGACCCTGAAGTATGGTATCGCTGGAGAGGCCTTGCGAAAACAATAATGACTATACCGAAATTTAATAGAGTATGGGATAAAACAAATCATATTCATTCTGTTGAATTCAGAGATTTCATGAATTCTCTATGAGTAATTTGATTTAGGATAATCTACTGGCTAGGATGGCAATGATATTTCCCGAAAGCTGTTAATAAAAGTACAGAAGGTAGACCAAAACACAATAGTTTCCATAATATTAACGACATTATTTTCCAAATAGTCTTTTGATTATGATTCTGTAAACAGGATTTAAAACATCATGAAGTTAATTAATTTCTTTGATGAATTACTATTTTTAGTATTATTCATATTTCATCAATCTGTATTTTTAACCCTTGTTGTAAAAGTCTAGATAATTTATGTCACTTTTTATTATTTATTTTGCGCCTCCACTAATCAATCACGTTGCAAGGATTTTCTTTCCATGACCTATTTTTGTTTAATGTTTTCATCATAGATATCTTTAAAATCTTTCAGTTTAACAACATTTTGTCTTCCTTCTACTTGCTGTTTCCATGCTACAAATCCTCCTTCAATACTAATGGCGTTAAATCCTTGTTTGTTACGCTCATCTGCGCCTATGTCTGCTCTTTTACCCACTGTCGAGTAAAGATATACTGGAACTTGTCTAAGTCTATCTAAATCACCATTTTTCGAGTCCCTTATTATCTATGTAAACGGGATGTTGACAACTCCAAATATATTGCTATTCCCGCCATAAGCCTCTTCTTCTTCTAATTCATCTCCTCTCTTACATCAATTATGATATATTTGTCTGGTTCGCCCCCTTTTTTCTTCAGGTCTTTAGGTGCTATTCTATTTGTCATTAATACATAATACCATACTATAACTATATTTAATTTCCTTAGGCCTAGACTACTCGAGTACAACACTCAAATTGGAAAAATGCATCATAATTGTACGGAAAGGTGTCCACTTTAAAAGTATTTGCTAACCATTGACGTCACTTTGGGCTTTATCTTATGAAATTCTTTCACCTAGGAATTTTAATTGATGATGTAAACACGATATACAATCC
>DATEOO010000250.1:0-7386 GCA_035274085.1 Candidatus Nitrosocosmicus sp. | reverse complement strand
GAATTCAGCTGTAGATTCCCAAACTGCATAGTTAATAAATATTCCACTTCCCCCGATTCCCCTATGCAATTGCGAGGAAATGAAGCCAGGCTGTCCCTTAAATTTCTCTGCCTCTTCGGCCCATGCCTTTACAAACTCATCTGATTCAGAAGGATTTACATTAAATTTGTTTATCAATATAACTGGACTGACATCTTCATCCATTTGAGAGAATATTGATATACTTTCATCCATTTCAACTACTTTGGGCATTACTACTAAGAGAACCATAAATTATTTCAAGCTTATGGATACAACGGTAAGTTTTTGAACGGTAAGTTTTTGCATATTTAGGTTGAGTGGATTCAAGCCAAAAGAAAAATAAATATTTCCTTTTACCGGCTAACAATTTCTTTGTTGTTTTCAATTGGATCTGTGTGACAGCAAGAACAGTTGCTGCATTCATTTGATATCCACACATACTTCCACCATCCTAATTAGATCTTGTCACTTCTCCAATTCTACCAAAGATCATACACTTTGATATAGATTCCATCATTTCAATAATCACTTTGTGCTATTAACTATAACAAGGTAAGTATATAAATTAGTAAATATTAAAATTGTAGATAGATATAAGGGTATCAGGTTGGTAGAACTTAAAACCTCAGAGCAATATCAAGGAAAGAAAGAAAATGCAAGTTACCAGAAGCTAATAGAGGATATGGAATGCAAGTGTTGTCCTGTATTTAATACCTTCAACATAATTGGCAAAAAATTTTCTCTCTTAATACTACGTAATATGCTTTACGATAAACAAAAACGATTTAACGAATTTTTGAATTCCATAGAAGAGATCAATCCAAAAACCTTATCAATACGACTAAAGGAAATGGAAAAGGATGGTCTTATTAAACGGCATGTATATAATGAAACTCCAATTAGGATAGAATACTATCTTACTCAAAAGGGAAAAGAACTACAACCAATAATGGAACAGATGGCTTTGTTTTCGGTCAAATATTGTTGTGATCAAATATTTGACAATCCCGATCCTATTAAGATTGAAAAGATGACCACCAAATCTATAAGAAAGTATATGTAAATTAACAAATCTTATCCACTTTTTGAAACTATTATTCCTAGGTTCTGAATCCTTAAGTTTGCAGAAAGATAAAAATAGAAATAATTGGCAGAAGTATTATTTAAATTACTCTTGACTCTGTTAGAAGATATTACATATTGGGGTTTTAGTTTATTGAAGCCCTTATCGCCTAGAAATAAAAATGAGTAAAATAATAAATTATATATATCATTTCAATATCACGATTTTGTATAAATATAAATTATTATTTGGTCATAAAAATGAAAGATTATTGTTGGATAAAGTTTAATCATTTGATAAATAATTAAATCAAAGAACATTACTTCCTTTAATCATTACTTCTTATAGTATAAAACCTATTGGACAACTATTTATATCTCTTTTTAATAACTAATTATTCTGCCAATTTTGATCTACTTACCAAACCGTCACCTACTATTTTAAATACTTACTTTATTATAGTTAATGAGATAAGGTAAGTCGATATGATCAAAGATAAGAGTAAAAAAAATAACATAATTAACACAACAACAGTTGTTAGTCGTCACGCTTGGTTAACTTTAGCAATTCTTAGTAGCACTCTATTGACAGTATTTTTCTCAGAAACTATGCTCCTTCCTGCAATACCAGAAATAATAAGTGATTTAGGCATATCTTATGGAACGGCTGCATGGATATTTAGTGCATATTTAATTGTAGCTGCAGTTATGACTCCTGTTGCTGGTAGACTTTCTGATCTATATGGGAAGAAGAAAGTTTTGCTCTCATTACTTGTAATATATACAACAGGACTCATTGTTGGTGGATTTGCAGATAACATAACTTTTCTGCTCATTAGTCGTATTATTCAGGGTGTTGGGTTAGCAGCTGTTCCGGCAGCATTTAGTCTTCTTAGAGATACAGTTCCGCCTGCTAAATTATCTATTGCTGTAGGGGTCTTTGGTTCCGCATATTCAGCTGGTTCAGTAGTTGGACTATTAGTTGGAGCTAGCATAATCCAAGCCTTTGGTTGGCATTCTACTTTTTTGGCTATAATACCTTTTGCTATTTTGGTAACATCATTGATAGCAAAATTCGTAAAGGAAAATGGAGCACCAGATCAATCTAATAATTCAAAGATACAAGGACAAGGATCAAAGGAGAAAGGAAAGTCATTTTCTATAGATATTAAAGGTATAGTAGCTCTTTCAGTCACAATATCTTCATTTCTCATTGGACTTACAGTCATTCAAATCGGTGTAAACAATGAAAATATCGTACAAATTGCGGGAGCATTCATAATATCTGCAAGCGCCCTATCTATCTTTGTGATAATAGAAAAAAGGGCTGCGCCTCCATTCGTTAACTTGAGATTGTTACGAGATAAAGTCCTTCTACCTTCATTTATTCTACTGATAGCTACAGGAATATCTATGTTCATGATTTATCCGACGATAGTCCAGTTAGTGAGGAGTCCAGCTCCATTAGGTTTTGGAGGTGATTCGGTAGACGCTGCAAGCGTTCAGCTGCCCTTCATGATTAGTTTTTTGGTGTTTGCGAGTATCACTCCATTTATCATAAATAAGATAGGCAGTATAAAACCAATAATAATTGGTGGAATTATTAGCCTATTTGGAACATTTGGATTATTAATGTTCCATAATACGGAGTTCATAGTTTCTGTAGACTTGGCCATAATCGCCATAGGTCTATCGCTTACAATGACCGCAACTTGGAATATAATAGTGTCTTCCTCTCCTAAAGAATTTACTGGGATATCTGTTGGAATTGGCGCATTATTATTGTTCATAGGAATGGCAATAGGTCCCGCTCTGGCAGGAGTATATATGGCTAATCATAATAATGGTGGAATTCAAGTGACATATCCCTCAGCTCAGTCATATGACATGGTTTTTTTCACCGCTGCATTGCTATCGGCGGTATCACTTGGATTTGCGCTTATACTTAGGAGAAAAACGATTAATGCTCTGATTTAAGCATCGATACCAAGATAATATCCCCAATTTTTTTTATAAAGATCTCAAAAGACATCTTGTATTTTATTGTAATTAATTCCAAACAGATGGTTAATTTGAGACTTCCTTTATGGCTTTGACAAAAATATCAAAGTTATTATTTAGCGATATTTTGTCATCAACTGTTTTAGCCAAATTAAATGCCGGATGCGCACTGTCCATTATGTACGACCATTGCCAAAACATTACCCCATGGGGTAAAATCTTCTTGAATGTTTTCAAGTATTTGATATGTTGGCTTAAGCTTATTTTTATTCCATCTCCAGTACCCGAGTTATACTCACCAACTAGAAAGGTATCCATTTTCATTAGTTTTACTATTAATCTAAAGTACAACATTACTATATAGTACGGAGGGTATGGATGTATATCAAACAGGATTTTATTGTTCACAGGAAGGGTCAGCTTAATTTTGGCCTGTGTCCAAGGAAAATTAAATGCACTAAGACCGCCACCATAAGTATAAAAAAATAGCAAGATCTTATCTGTCATTTCAGCAATCTTATTTAACAAATTGTCATGGTAACTTGAGACCTTTTTAAAGTCACTATGCCTAAATACCTGAGGTTCATTTAATAGTTCAAATCCTATGGTTGATGTTTTGTTATTTACAGTCTCTATTACTCTTTGAAAGAAATCCATCTGTAAATCCCATCCATCCCCTCCATCAAAAGACTTTATTGCTCTATCCCATCAACCATTCCAAAATTTTTCTATATCTTCTTTAGAAGGCGGTTTAAAGGAATCATGTTCAGACGAATTGTTTTGATATAGCTGAGATACAAGGGAATTTGGAAAGCCTATTCCATATCAAAGAAAGGAGGAACATTCCCACTGATGGTTATCATATAAGCACGAGATATTGTTCTTATCAGCCTCCTCTGAAATAAGATTTAATTCTTGAATAAAGCCTTCCGGATCTTTTTCATAAGACTCCCAATAAACAGGGATTCTTACAGTATCCATACCATGCTTTCGGAAAATTTTGAAAGAATCTTGTATATATCGTTGTGGTGGTATGGGTTTTGAACGATTTTGATAATCAGAGATCTTGAATCCGTCGAAATTAACTCCAATTTTCATTGTTTATCTAAACCCCATCTATATTAACTATAAACATTTTTGACATTCGACTCAGATAACGGATATTAGACAAATCAGAGTTCAGAAGTCAGATTGATGACAATTTACTGATATCAATAAAGGATGTTTATGATCAAAATCGAGTAGATGACATATTGATACTGATATTGATAGTAGTGTTCATCCAAGGTGAGAGTTCCTAATGACAGCAGAGTTCTAAAATAAATACGAGTGCACGATCTTAATTAAAATGCGATTGGTTAGATAAAATGGAATAGTAAATCCTTGTCTACTATTGCCATTCTAGTTTATCTCACAGGATATCTGCCACAAGATTACCGGATGAAAGAGCCGACCTGTACATACGAATGACTCTAGGTTATCACTACTACAATCATATGCTGATCTTATCATTTGGAACAGGAGATCGACTTTTGCGAATTGTGTAGTATAGCGTTCCAAATCCTAAACTAGTCACGATCACCTGGGCTATTTGACCAAAGTAAGGAATAGGAACTATGTATAAAAGATTAAGCAAAATAAATCCGATCAAAAAAGAAGAAATATTGTTTATATCTCCTGACGACTTTCGTCCCAATAACTCGAGGATTTTTTTTCCGATAGCAAAAGATACTATTAAAGATGAGAGTATTAATCCTACAAGAAGAACCAATAAACCAAAAGCTGCTACCGGCATCCCTACCACAGTTATTGCCGATAGCACTATTATAACCACAAACAACATGATTAATAGAAATCCCACCACTGTGTTTTTTATAATGGATTTTTTCATTGCCAATCTAACTGAATCAAACTGATTTGATAGTAACTTGACAAGTATAATACCCAAAATACCAAATCCTATAACAAACAAAATGCTAAAAAGACTAAGCCAACTCTCTATATCTGGCATCATTGAATCTTGGCTCCTTATCTCTAGATCTCCGATAGTGCCATTGTTTTGGAAATTGTCAGTCATAGCTACCAGTTGTCCTGATATATTGCCTTCATTGTTGATAGTTCCGCCTGCAACATATGCATCTTTAATTATCATAGAAGTGGGTTCAAAATGTATGTTGTTGGCTGCTAATATTGCATTTGTTGATTTTCCCCCTAAATCTAATGTATTTCCACCCGCTGCGATTTTTCCTGAAACATCTGCATTTACCGTTACTTGTCTGCCAGCAGTAAGAAGATCACCTTCTATAGGCGCATTGACATAAATAGTATCGGCAAATATCATAGCTCCTCTGACAGGGGCGTCTATAGATACTGTTTCTCCAAAGATTATCACTTCATCTTGTACAGGTTCTTGTATTGAAATTTGAGTTCCCGAAATAACTTGAAAAGCAAATGTGCTATCGGGCGTAATTAGAGGTACTAGAACTAGGGCCGTTATACAGAAGATAAAAAAATACTTTATCCTAGACGTCAGATCATTATGCAACATTTCATGAGATAACCAGTATTGAGTCAGATTCAAATTCATAGAGTAAACACATTTCATATATTACCATCTTAATAACATTTTATTAATACTTTGATTTAGGCAATAATGCGGCTTAATACCCATCTAATCTTTTTTTGTGATAGTTATTGATGCGTTAGCAACCAAGTCACAAGTAAAATAAGAGAATAAATTCGCTATGCAGTACTAGAAATAGGAATAAAACATGCACTGAAATTTGATATTAAATAGGATCTGATCTAGAAAATTGATTATTAATATATTAAAGGATATAATATCCTTTATCCCTAGCATGATAGGCATTAGTGTCGCTCAGTTCAAGGTATATCAGGATTATTAAAAAAAGAATAGGATTACCCATCTGAGCTTATTTTATCTGCTATAGAGAGCCGTTATCTATCCTGAAGTCGTAATCTACTATTTTAGTTAATTTTCCGCCAACTCGTTCTTAAATGATTTTTTCAACCAGATTGGAGTAATTATTGTAGTAGTGGCCACCATAATAATTATTGATGTATAGATATCTGTAGATAGTACTCCGGATGTTACTCCTACACCAGCCACTATCAATCCGACTTCACCACGCGATATCATTCCTATCCCCACTCTCATCGATCTTGTCCTGTTATTAAGAAATATCAGAGATGGTAACCCACATCCGACTAACTTTGTGGAAATTGCTATTGCTATGATTATTCCAGAAATTACCAAAACATCTAAATTAACACCTCTCAGATCAACCTGAGCACCTATAATTGCAAAAAACAGGGGTGCAAAAATAAATTGTAATTTGTGAGCATATTCTTCAACTTGTTTGACTAACTTTGTACTAGCTACCGCCATTCCCGCAGCAAATGCACCTACAATTGGAGATAGACCCACATATGCGGCAACACCTGCAATACCAAAGAAAATGGCTGTAGTAATCCCCTCTATACTACCTTTTGACCTCCACAATTTTTCTCTATGTAATATTCTTGGTATAAGAAAGATTGCTGCAATGAGTAAAACTGCGAATAACCCAAAGATTTTAAGAATTATGAATGCTATATCCATTATTTGAGGTGTAGCATTACCTAATTGCACCATGGTAACAACAACTGATAGTATGGCTATCGCGAGGATATCATCTACTATCGCTGCTCCAAGTATAAGTCGAGCCTCTTTTGATTGCATCTTTCCTAATTCGGTTAATACCTGAATGGAAATAGCTATACTTGTGGCTGTTAGTGCCGTGGCTATGAGTAAAGTTTCAAATGAATCAAGGCCATACATTGAAAGAACCATGAATCCAACAGAGAAGGGTACGATAACACCGATTGCGCCAACTGTCAATGATGCTAATCCACCTCTTAGAAACTCTCTTGGTGTAATCTCAAGTCCCGCAATAAACAAAATTATGACGGCAGATAGTTCTCCGATATATTTTATAGTTTCATCAAGAACCACCAAAGGTTCACCACCAAATAGCGGGAGTCCACCCAAAGCATATGGACCAACGATTATGCCTGCTAATAATTCACCAAGTACAACTGGTTGTTTTATCCGTTGGAAAATTTCTGCCAATATTTTTGCAGAAAATAGAAGAATAGAAAGTGAAATTATAATATGAATAAAGACAGATTCAGAAGTCATTGACTAAAAGTGTCCTACAATATTTTCATCATAATAATATAACAGTAAAGTACATTGGTTTTTTTTGATTCTAACCAAGGAATAGACTCTGTATATACGAC
>DATEOO010000249.1:0-2194 GCA_035274085.1 Candidatus Nitrosocosmicus sp. | reverse complement strand
AGTTTATGGGTGCTTGATCGTTTTGTAGAGGAAGTAGAACAAGTTCGCCAGGCAATCGGTGCAGACTCGACTAATTTTTACATCCTTGGTAATTCATGGGGCGGCATTCTCGGAATGCAATATGCTTTGAAGTATCAGAATAATATGAAGAGCCTTATAGTTGCGAATATGATGGCAAGTTGTCCTGAATATGGAAAATATGCGGAAGAAGTGTTGTCAAAACAAATGGATCCAAAAGTGCTTGCAGAGGTTAAAGCAATTGAAGCAAAAGGAGATTTTAATAATCCAAGATATATGGAGTTGCTGACTCCAAATTTTTATAATGAACATTTATGCCGGGTAGTTCCCTGGCCTGAACCTGTTACCCGGTCTTTTGCAAGTACTAATCAAACAATTTATGTAATGATGCAGGGCCCTTCAGAGTTTGGTATCGGTGGTAATCTTGCAAATTGGGATGTAAAAGACCGGCTAAAAGAAATTAGAATTCCAACTTTGATGATCGGCGCAAAGCATGACACAATGGATCCAAAAGCAATGGAAGAACAAAGTAAGCTTGTACAAAAAGGCCGCTATCTATATTGTCCAAATGGAAGTCATCTTGCCATGTATGATGATCAGAAAGTATTTATGGATGGAGTGATAAACTTTATCCACGATGTAGACAGCGGCGAATTCAAATAGATCTATTATCTCAATGTTTTAACGGCTGCTACGTTATTCTTTTTTTGCGTATTCTGAATAAACCACATGATGGTAAAACTTGGGATAAAGTCCATACCCGGTAATATTTCTTCTATAAAATTACCAACACCACCTAATGCCCCTTTCCATCCACCAAATGTTCTCATGAAGATTATAGAAGATATTGGTGCCCATAAAATATCGGCAAACTCACCCAATCCCGGGATGGCATAAGTGGCATACCCAGCAACATCCATCAGGATACAAAAAATTAGAGAAGGTTGTTTTTTCATTATTAGCAATAATTATTTTGATTGACAATCAAATTTGTTACCAATTTTAAAATCAAGGTTGGTAGAAGAAAAAAATAACAAAATAGTTGCACCAATAATGGGTTGCTAGATCAAAATTCTTCGTTGATGTATTTCTATTCTTACTTCTGTAAAGCCGGCTTTTTTATATGTTCCTAAAGCATTGGGGTGATCAAGAGTGCAGGTATTTAATTGTATCCATTCCGGCTTGTAGCTCCATGCTTTTGCAATTACCCATTGTAAAAAATATTTGCCATAGCCCTGCCCAATAAAATCCGGCATTAATCCAAAGTAGAGTATCTCCACATATTTTTCTTCTTTTACAAATTCAATATATCCTGCTACTTCTTTATTTATGTAGAAAATAAAAATATCAATATTGCTTGTATTTATTTTATCAAACAATTCCTCGTCCGGCATTACCATTCTGTCAAGCCAAAAATGTTTTTGGCCAACCCCGTAATAAAATTTCCTGTATTCATTAACAGGAATTGGATTAAGTAGCAGTCCGAAATGAGTGCCGGGTAGAGGGATAGGTAGCTCTTTGGGTTCATGCATTTCCAGAAAGGTGACGGTAACAGGCCGCATAACAATTTTGGAAGTATCTATTGAGAATGACATGCAGCAAAAATAAAGGCAGATGTTGAAATTGACATCTGCCTTGTAAAATACCGGAGAATAGACGAACACTTAATATGATCAGCGCCTGATCTTTCTAAAAATATAAACAGTTGTGGGGTCTATGTTCATATGCAATCTATCGTTTAAAATAGTATACGTGACACCGCTCTTAAATGCTTTAAGCAGTTTTTTCTCAAATCCTTTATCCTTGCACACTTCTGTTGAGAATTGCAGGCTGTCAAAAACTAATTTTCCGTTTACTTCACTTAGTTTACCATTTATCCCATTACAACCTGTATGACCAGAGAAAGTTTTTTTATCAAGATTAAACTCAAAATAAGGAGTGCCATGAGAAAAATAATTTGAGTCCGGCGCTTTATTATTTAGGCTATCAAGCACCCAAATATCCTGGATAGTAGTTGTCGTTGTGGGACTGGGATTAGTGGATAAAGAGCTTTCTGTTGTACTGGTTGCAGTTGCGTCCTTGTCTTCAGATTGATTGCATGCTATTACAAACACACAAGCTAACACAATTGATAAAGATCTTTTAATAGAAAACATAATTAATATTTAGTGGTTAA
>DATEOO010000248.1:0-2339 GCA_035274085.1 Candidatus Nitrosocosmicus sp. | reverse complement strand
AAATTCCAATGCAACAGGTTCGGTACCAACCCCAGTACTACCAAGTAACGTTTGATTCGACCCTCCAATTGCAGAAACAGTACCGGAACCATAATTTGCTACATAGATGTTGTTGTTAGCTGGATTAAATTCTATTGCAACAGGATCACGGCCAACATCAACTTCCTTTATAACTGTATTAGTATTGCTGTCAATTATTGAAACAGTACCGGAACCATAATTTGCTACATAGATGTTGTTGTTAGCTGGATTAAATTCTATTGCCTGTGGCGACATGCCCACCTCAAGATTGTTGACTACCGTATTATTAGTACTATTAATAATGGAAACTGTTCCTGAATCACGATTAGCTACATAGATGTTGTTGTTAGCTGGATTAAATTCTATTGCCTGAGGAAATTTTTCAACCGAAATGGTCGAAATCACACTGTCTCCAAAGACATGGTTCACTCCTATTGATGATATCAGGATCATAAGCGTAAAAAATAACCCTGCAAAGACTATTGAGAACATGTTTTATGTTGTGTTATTACAGGTGATATATATAACAATTTCATAAATTTTTATGACTGTGGTGAATTAACTTAATCCCTGAACCAACAAGGTTGTGTCATATGTGGAATTTTTATTATCATCTTGATTTCTCGCTGAGAGTGGTAACTACCACAGGTTCTAACATGGCTCTCTGAATTGCATTAAGGATTGATTACTAAATATAGTTAATGAATAGTTTTATGGCTTAAAGGAATCATAAATGCCTACATCGTCACATCCTTAATCATACTCTGATTGATATGACTTGACTAGATGCCAATGTTGAATCAGCAATAGATATATGAGAAGAATTGTAAATATTCACACAGACCAAGGGCAGTAGTTACGACGAGAAATTTTTCTGTAAATAAGTTCAATTAATGCGCAGAACCTTCTATCAGGGTCATGTCTAAATCTAGATTGCTTGATTTTTTAAATCTGAAGTAAATTTTGATTTCCACTCTATATTGCCTTATTGACCTCGTAAACATAACTGGTTGATAGATAATTATATTTACTTTAAAATATTTAATATTTGGTTATCATATTGAGCAATGATGAGAACAAAACTCAAAGAATTCATTGACAAATCCCCAGATACCTATTTTACCTTTGAAAGTGTTCACTATAAACTGCACCTAAATTCAGGTAGAGAATATATTTCGTTATTTGGTCAAAATGCTTCTAGGCCTGATGTAATTATATCAAAAGATAATCAAATTGATGATTTAGAGATAAAACACGAACCCAACAAAAAACAAGTCATTGTATATAGAAAGGGGATTGAATTCATAAATTTTGAGTATCTAAGTCGTTTTTCTTTTAACTTGGAATTATCCAAAAATTATCGATGAGAATGATTTTATAGTAAAAACCATTCTTAGCGAATACGATGTTGACAAAAGAATTGAGTATCTCTATATTTTTATTAGTTAGTATTCTTCGATTAGGTTGGCTACTAATTCTAAATTCAAAAAAAAATTATTATATGCTATAACTCTCTTAGCCTATAGGTTCATTACCGAGTGGCTCAAGCAACTGAGTTAATTTTAAATTGAAAACTCTAGTGTAATTATCCTCAGTGAAGGGTTTTAGAATATAATTGATGAATAATTCTACCACGGTTCAATCTGTTTATCATAGAAGAATCCTCCACTAGGACCATTATTCGGCAATAAACAGGCCCATACAATACCTTTGGCACCTTCATCTACTGGTCGTCCTCCTTTTCCGCCCATGTCGGTTGCCACCCAACCTGGGTCAACTGAATTTACAAGTATATTAGTTCCTGCTAACTCGGAGGCTAATTTTTTTGTTAAGGCATTGAGAGCCACTTTGGAAATCCCATATGCAGGTGTTCCTCCATCCATATAATGTAACGATCCTGAGCCGCTTGATACATTTACGATACGACCATAATTGTTTCTTTTCATAAGGGGTATAAAGGCTTGACAAAGTAGCCATGGGCCATATAGATTAGTTTTGAGGGCTTGGCTGACAATATCTAGGTTAGCGTTTATAGTGGATTGATTTGAGTCATACAATATCGCAGCATTATTGACAAGTATATCTAGACGTGAAAATCTCTTTTCAACTTCATTGTATACATCTACAATATTTTCTTTATCTGATACATCAAGTTTGTAGAAAATAACGTCCAAGTCTTTTTCTGTTAACATTTTTTCTGCAAGTTCTCCCTTTACGGGATCGCGAGCAGTAAGTATGACTTTTAATCCCAATTGCGAAAGTTGTTTACAAGTTTCAAATCCTATTCCTCTATTTGCTCCTGTAACAAGAGCAATCTT
>DATEOO010000247.1:0-6236 GCA_035274085.1 Candidatus Nitrosocosmicus sp. | reverse complement strand
AAATCCCGGAAGTCATTGAAGTATATAGAGTTTTGGGGGTTTATGATATTATTATCAAAATCTCTACAAACGATAAAGAAACTATTAAGGAAATTATCGCTTTGAAAATCAAAAATTTGAACGAAGTTCGCTCGGTTTTGTCAATGATTGTCACAGAAAACTTAGATGTTTAATGGTTTCGACGGCATGAATCTCGAAAGAGCCTAATCCGACGACAATAGCTCAAATGGAATGCTTACGACAGGGGTTACTATTCAATAACCAATATTTTCGATAACTTTTTACTTTGTTAATTTTTAACATGGTAGATAGATACCTAACTAGTGCTTTATCATTTTGCTAGAAGATGGGAAGATTTAGTTGATCAAAGGAAATAATGTAAATACTCTTAATCTTGTATCCGACACCCTAAATTTTGAACCATACCTTGAAGAAAGTCCTGAAATACTTAAAATTAAACATGATGGACTTCGCATTGGATGGGATCTGGCTTTTTAGTCAAGTTAATTGTCCAACCAAAAGAAAAAAAAGGTATGTTTTTTAATATTCTTTAAGGATCAGAAATAGATGATTGGTCTGTAAACAATCAAAGTTGAAACATAACTGTAAATCCCTTGCAATCACATCTTCAACTAGTATATTGTAATAAGAGCTGACGATAAAATAAGAGATATATTTTTTCTTGATTTACCTCAAATACAATAGCTATAATCATGCTTTTTATGATTTTAGAAGATTGAGCTTGTGCATAGCACAAATAGGTCAATAAATTGATACATATGATTTCTTATTATCGTCCTTGAACATCCAACATAGCTTAAAGAATGGAATGTTATGAACCTATATTCTTATGCCATAATCTTAATTCAACTTTATATATGGTATTACTCTTATGCAAAGAGATTACCTGATAAAAATGAACATTGATGATGAGATTGACAAGATTCTTGATAATTATGTTACGTTTACCAGAGGAAATCAAAATTCAGATGACAAGTCAAGGGAAAACGATAATGAATTTACTGAAGAATTTTCTAAAAAAGTTCATACAGTCATTTTTCCGGTGTTTAAAGAGGTTAAGAACAAACTTATTTTACGTGATATCAGATGTGACATAATAGACAAAATACAAGGGAGATTCGTAACTGAAATAAAAATGGATATATATCCCTATGATGACTTTTCATCGGCCCAAGACAGACATCCATCACTGACATTCTTTATGGAGGAACCAAATAAGGTAACTTTGTATATGCAAAAGATGATGCAAGAGGAGGGTACAGCTGGACGTGAAGGAACATTCACATTAGACGAAATTACCTCCGAACTTGTTAAATTAAAAATTTTAGATTTGTTAAAATCCTGTCTAGTTCAAAAATAGAGGATCGTAGTAAATATTATAGAATCAAGCTTTGCCATTTTCTTAATATTTTACTTGGCCTCAATCATACTCTAAAACTATCCCGGGGAAAAGAAAATTAAAAAGAGACTAGTGATCATAAAATTCATTTCATATTCATTAGACAAAAGTTTTAAATCTATCGTAATTTTGCTATCATAGTTTAAGAGTCGATAGATTCTGGTTCAAAACCATACATCCATTCGCAAATGAATAATGTTCAGGGCTTATTCTATCGATAATATTATTGGAATCTTTTGGAACAATATTTTGAATTAAATATTCTTGAGAAATTAGAAATATTTTTGACCATCATTAATTGGTGGAGTAATAAATAATATCTAAAGTAGGCAGTTACGAGTATATCTAAATCATGATATTTGGATTATTTTTTGGGAATGTGACAAAATTTGATGATTGTTTTATGCTAGGATGTGCCATACTTAACATATACTGCGTAAAAGATCATGGCAAATAAATCAATAGAAGTGAAATGGTAACACCTTATGCTATTAAATAAATTATCAAATCCAAGGATTAAGACTAGCTACGAATTAAAATTGTTTTTGTCCTCGATGGTTATTGTAGACTAACTTTTGTATGGTGCATCCATGATTTAATAATCTCTGACTCTAATACATTGAAATTTTATCATAAATCACACAGTGATTTAAGAATTGAGCTATACAAAATCACCTAATTTTTCGTAGCATTATATGAATATATAGAGGGGCTTTTAAAATAACTAAGATGTCATTGTCTCAACACGAAATATCACTAAGGATTAAACGATGGCTTATAGAAGAAAGTGATATTTGGAGATTTGATGAAATCGAAGACCCTACGGTTGTTATGAATCTTGTTGCAAAATCTAACAACAGGAATGTCAATATTATTGTTGATGATTTACATGATAAGGTAACGTTAATTACATCGATGAATTTCTCAAAACAACAGAAGAACTCTTTATCTCTTCTGCCATCAAAAGAAAAAAATCGCTTTATTCCAGACCTCTTGATGGCATTATATCAATTGGGTTTACTGGCCCGTCACAGTAATTCGTCTAAAGATAAAATAGAAAAATTTATCATGGAGAAACTTATTTATTTTGATGGCTTGACCAAAGATAAATTCTTTGAATCATTGTTCACTATGTTATTGGGTATAGATACACTTCAACAATATTTTAATAGGTTATCCTTAATTTCCAATGATGGGACTGTGGACCGAGTTTAATAATCGTTTTAGCTACTTTAATTAATAATTAATGACCAAGTCTACTATGAAAAAGACTATTAAGATGGCAAAAAATATTGAAGCACTAGATTTTGGCTGTTACTCTTAAACGAGACAGAACATTCAAGCTAAAATGGATTGTGATTTAAGAAGACTCTCAAAGTACAAATGTCGTTGTCAAGTCGACCCGAAATAATTGGGAAAAAAATCTAGATTACAGACTCTCAACTTGAAAATAATAATAATTGACCTCAGCTTATTTTTTTTCATCTAATTTTGAAATGTGGGACTATAGTGACTGTAAGAAAGTGCATTTGACGTTGACCATAAGAGTTGTTAGATATTCATTTTTATTAAGATGCACATTTTCCAAACCGTTGATGTTGAATTATCCATATTTTGTAAAGTTCCGATAACATCAATCACTATCAGAAGGATTCAAAAAAATTATTTTGTTTCTAGCCCAAGGTGTTTCAACTACCCTTGTTGACAAACAGTTACACAGAGAGTCTAACTACGGACAGTATTATGTGCTTCTCCAACTCTACCGCCATTCATACTGTGATCGCCACTACCACTCCTGGGCTCGCTGCTACCAGTACTTCCGCCGCACTCATCTCCTATTGTTACATGATTTTTTGCAAAACAAGATCCACCAGGTCCTATATCTCCACTTATAGCATCACCCGTGTTTCCACCATGACCACCACTTCCACCTACAGCACTGCATGCTAACGGTCCCAAACAAAGATTGTCTGCAAACGCATTACCTATTAATACTGCTCCTTGCATTGTGGTTACAGGTATCAAACCTGCAATGACAACCATTCGAAATATTTGATACTTTGAGAAATTTACTTTCATTTTGATCAGAACTATGTAGTATAATCATTTATTTGGGGTTTTTAGCATATGATTATATAATAAAAATCGTGTATAATTTGGTGCTTTTAGCCATGATAATCTGTTGTTTGTATGATATCAATTTCAAGTTACATTTTTTGAAAGTACTTAATTTTATTTCCAGAGATAACCGTAGTAAAGACTAGTCTATTTGTTGAAATAACTCAAACTTCAAATTAAATCGATTCACCAAATTTGTAAATTTCTATCACTCACATCAAATTTTTATTTATAGCGCAAGTCAGGTTCCTTTCCTGAAATTTCAGACTATTACAAGGGGATTTGTGCAAAAAAGTTGGGTTGTTAGCAAAGTTATTCGATGTTTATTGATTTATAAGAATAATTAATCCTAATATTAAAAAAGAAAAAAGATATTAAAAGAACTTTTCTATGATTTGGAAATTTAAAGCTATACTAGAACCAGAGCCTAATTTCTGCTGTAATAATAAGATACCAGGGAAAATGGAGATATAGATGCAATAGCAATACTGAAGGCGATCCTAACCTTACGATGAGCGAAATCTATTAGTTACTTGTAATTCTATATATTTTGCCATCTCCATTGCTGGATTCATCGAATGATAATACATACAAGTTACCATCCGGCCCTGTTTCTAGATCAGTAATCCCATCAAATCCCATTCCCCATGCTAGTTTATCCTTTTCATCTTCGTTTGCTACTCGATCAGTTCCAATATCTGCACTCTCAAATTCAAAACCTGTTCTATTGGCGTTGACCTTGAAATAATATAAATTACCATTATTAATATCACCAACAAAAGCATTGTTTTTATAGCCGGGTCCAAAATTGTTGGAATTAAAAAATTCGATGTCAGTGACTCCTAGTGATGGCTCCCAGCTGAAGACAGGGTCGCCATAATATGATCCTGGTAATGATACCAGATCTTTTTGCGTGATACTGCTTTTAGAAATGGGCCCCATTAATTGTTTCCAACCACTATTAAAGCCAGGATTTACTATATTTATTTCGTCATAGTCCTTGTCTCCATTTTCGGTATCCCATAGAATTCCAGTTACGGGATCTATTGCTAATCCGAAACTGTTTCTGATCCCATAGCCATAGTATTTATCGACTTGGCTCTTGGGATATCCATCTTTAATACTAAGAAAAGGATTAGATGATGGAGCAGAACCATTAAGTCCGTTAATTTTTAATATAATAGAACTGTCTGTAAGTTCTCTACTATTTTCGGTATTCTGAAGTATGCCTTCGTTGTTTAGATCCCCAATTGCGGTATATAAATTACCTTGTGTGTCTAGCGTCACTTTGCCCCCTGGATGGTTTGGTCCAGGCGTCGCAGGCAGCACTAAAATGATTTGAGGATTTACAAGGTTCCTTCCATCCCAGGTGTATTTGATCAACTTGTTTAGGACTGGGATATTATCATCACCTGCTGCGGTAAAGTAAAGAAATACATCTTTACTACCTTCGATATTGTGTTTATCAACCGCAATTCCAAGTAATCCTCTACAACAAGTCGCAGTAGTCGAATCAATATCTAATTTTAGGATTGATTCTGCTTTTAATTCACCATCTGATACCAATCTTACTTCTCCACTATTTTTTTCTAATACTAGTATATTTTGAGAATCAACAAAAGCCATACTGGTGGGAGATGATAATCTATCCGTTACTTGTTCAACTCCTAATAGAGGGTCCTTTACAATAGGTTCGGCCTTAATAGATTGGATAAATATGATTGAAAAGCCGTAAATTAAGATAATCAAACCCAAATAAAGCCAAAACAATATGACATTTACATTTTGCCTCAATATAATTATTCTACCTCCTGGTTAACAAGTTATATTAACCACTTTAGCTCGATTTTATCGTCAAAGAACTAAAAGTATGTAAATGGTAGACCATGTAGGTGAGAATACCATTATAGAAAATGACATGAAAGATTATATATTTTATGACAAATAATATAACATGTTTTTAAATAAGAACTATCTTATTGCTGTAGTTGTCAGCTGCTTTACACTTTTGTTTCTTGCATATCACCCTCACGAATCGATTGCATCAACCTCTTTATCGCCCCTTCAAACGCAATGCTTGAGTTTTCCTGATGTCTTGGTCAATGGAAATTTGAACAATGGAAGGGATAATTCTAACGGTAGGGACGATCAAAAGGGTCTAAAGGTTGAAGTCCATTTATCTGACAAGAATATCGAAAAGGTTGGACCTCTCAATGTATTTATAATAACTGCAAATGGAGAATGTGCAATAGCAAAGATAAATCAAGACTCTGTTGAATCAGTCGGAGAAGAAAAGAAAGTAACGTTCGAATTTGGTTCTGGAGTAATTGACGTAAATGAAAATTTCAATGCATGTGTTGAAACCTCAAACAATTTTGACTTTGTTTGCGTATTAGGTACTAATAGTCCTTCAAAAGTACCAGAAAAAGTCTTTTTAGAGGCACCGATAACAAATCAAAATCCGATTGTTAATTAACAGATACTGGATAAAACCGAAGGTATATGGGCCCAGAACAAACCTGGCATTCCATATTTTTAGTTCCGTAGCTTAACCGAAATCATCTTATATCCATGGCAACAGCGGAAATAGGATTTTTTGTACTTTAAATATCTACTTGAAAGCACTCACAGTTGAACGGTATAGGGCATAACGGCGTATTCTTGCAAGTATCATTTACACACCAATAATTCATATATA
>DATEOO010000246.1:0-7419 GCA_035274085.1 Candidatus Nitrosocosmicus sp. | reverse complement strand
TTCAATTAATAAATAAAATATGGCATTGATCTTTTGAATCTTAGTTGCTTATATCTCATATTTCAGATATTCATTTGGGCTATGCTCAATTCAATCTCCAAGAACGAGAAGAAGATCTATACGAAGTATTTGGAGAGGCTATTGAAAAATCCATCAGTGAGCATGTAAAAGCTATCATTTTAGCAGGTGATATTTTTCATAATCCAAAACCAAATGGTGCGGCCATCATTAGGCTTGCCCGAGAACTAAAAAAGCTAAAAGAAAAATCAATACCCGTATTTTTTGTATTGGGTGAGCATGATATTAGTAGGTCAAATGATGTACCTCTGCCATACTTATTTCATAATTTGGGATTAGCAAGAGGACTCAAACCCGATTCACCGGTTCAAATTGAGAATCTACTAATCTATGGATTCAATAAGGAACGTCGTTCAAATATTGATAACGGGTTGATCAGACCATTTAGAAAATTAGAGTCTATACTGCAAAATGACATTCAAAAACCTGCAGATCAGTATCATTCTTCCAAAAAGATTCTTGTTCTTCACCAAGGCTTGTATGATTTTAACAAATTTGCAGGTGAAATTTTTTCTAATGATTTACCAACCGGATTTGATTACTATGCTATGGGTCATTATCACGACCATATTGAAAAGAGATTTGCGTCTCTAAACGAAGGCTTGGTAGCTTATCCTGGTTCAATTGATCTAGGACATAATGAGGCCATTTCAAATGTGGAGAAGGGATTTCTATTAGTAGACCTTTCAGAAGTCTCTGCAAATGTACATACTCATTGGATAAAGCTAGAAAAGAGGCGACATCAGTTTGAATACCAAATAGAATATCCAAAATTGGATGAAAAACTGCGTAATATCATACAAGAATCTACTCAGTACTCAAAAAAACCTGTTATTGATCTAAAAATAAGTGGCACAAATATAGATCATAAAATATTGACTAGACAATTATTGCAATTGGAGACTTCGTTTTTATATTATAATTGGAGTCTTTTAGACAAAGATTCCTCTACTGGATTTTCTTTTGATAATGCAGAAGATTTTGACATGGATAAAGAGATGTCTTCATTGATTCTAAAATCTCTCCATTCTGAACCTTTGACTCATTTATCATTGGATCTAATCAGTATGTTTGACAATCAGGATGATAACCACGACAATAAGAATATTGATAAAGATAAGAATAATCAAATTGCCAATTATGTCTGGAAGTTTTTTGAAAATAATAAATCGATCTATCAGGCTTTGGACAAATCAAAAATAGAAGGGAAAGGCAATAAGAATTGATAAAAAGGATAGTTTTAAATAACTTTTTATCGCACACTGATACCTCTCTTGAGTTTCACCCTGGAATTACAGTTTTTGTAGGGCATAACGGTTCTGGTAAATCTAGTATTGTAGATTCTATAACCTTTGCACTATTCGATGAACATACTCGCAAATCTCACAAAAATTTACTAACGAGAGGAATTGGTAGTGGATACGTGAATAATGAGACTGGATCGTATGTAATTTTAGAATTCTCCATAGGACCAACAAATTATAGAATCAAAAGGCAAATAGATAGCCAAGGCCGACTGACTTCAGTTAGATTAGAACAGAAAGTTAAAAATAGTAACAATAGTTTGAATATGGATCAAAATGAAAGATCCATCTATAGGTCAATCATCTCGGGTGAACGAAAGCAACTTGGCGAATCAGTAATTCATAAAACTGAGTCTATCATGGGGATTAACTATACCAAATTGCAAATAGCAGGTGTTATTCAACAAGGTGAAATTAGTAAAATAATTGATTCACAGCCTAAGGAATTTAAAGAATTACTAAATAACATGATTGGATTAGATAGATTAGATAAATCTTTCATTAACATGCATGGTGTTATCGAAGATTTTAGAAAAATATTACGAGAAAAAACCCAAGGTTATGATGATAATCAAATAAATATTCTCATTAAGAAAATTAAAGATAATGAATCTAGATTTTTGCAATCAAAACAATCATTAAATGCCATCCTGATAGAATTATCACAAAAAACCGAAACATTAAATGAATTAGAAAAACAAATCGAAATTCTTGAGCCAAAAATAGCTAAACTTTCCGAGATCAGGTCCCTAGAAAATACTTTATTAAAATATTTCCAAGAACGATCGAATTCTTTGAAAACAGAAATTGATAAATCACAAAGGATGATTGTAGATATAAAAAATGCTGTTAGATTTTTGAGGGATAAAGATGAAGTCTTTATCACTATTCAGATGGTTAGTTCCGAATTAGATGAATTGAATAGCAAAGTTATCCAAGTAGAGGGGGAGATAGGAAAGCTAAAAGGATTTACCGAATGCGCTCAAAAAATCCAAATAAAAGATGGCAAGTGTCCCGTTTGTAACTCTGAAATAATTTCACTTAACCAAATGTTTGATATTTCCCATATCAATTTTGAAATCCACAAAAAGATTAAAGAGAAACAATTTCTACTGTCGGAAATTTCCAAACTAAACAAAGAGGAAATGGAATTCAAAAGAAAGGAGAAAAATATAATATCGGCAGAACGTACTCTATTAAATTATGATTTTGATAATGGCGGGAGTATTGATTCCTTAGAGCATAAACTAGACGATCTAAAAAAAGATTACCAGAGCCTATCCAAGCTACAATTAGATACTTTAATAAATATCAATCTATCTGAGTATAAGTTAGATGACTATTCTACAAACTTGATCGATATTATCCAAAATATGAGAAATGATGTAATCGAGGTTGATTTAAACTCTTATAAACAAAAAAAATTAACCAAAAACAAGCTTTCAGCAGAATTGGTCAATATACATAATCAAAGAGCGATACTGGAAAAAACGATTGTGGATATTCAAAGCGAAAATTCGGAATTTCAAACATTGATAACAGAGCTATCTTCTGCCGCAAAATTTATATCTGATCTTGAAAATATTCGCTCCACTGTCTTTAATAGAGATGGTATTGTGAGTTCAAGTTTAAGGACGCGGGCACTAAACCTGATTTCTACTAAAGCTTCTGAATACATTAACATTTTCAACGTTGGATTGTCAAAAGTTACATTAATTGAAAAACCACGAGAAATAAAGGTACTCTGTTATGGCAAGCGAGGAGAAATTGATACTGTATCATTGAGTGGAGGCGAGAAAGTCGCTGTATCATTGGCTATTAGGATGGGGATTGCATTTTTGATGGGATCATCAAAAATTGACTTCATAGTTCTAGATGAACCTACGACCAATTTGGATGAGGAAAGACGTCGATCGTTTGTAAAAATTATTTCCAATGTCTTTAGTAAAGGGATGAGTCCCTTGTCCCAAATGATAATTATTACTCATGACGAGGAAATATTTGAAAATTCTGAGGTTGAACAAGTATATAAATTCAGAATGACTGAGAAAGGCTCCAGTGTAAATGTTGTCTAAAATTCATAAACGTGCAAGCATATACTTATTGTCAACCGCAATATTGGGACTCAATAAGATGACGTGTATAGAAAAGATTAATAGATCTTGGCAAATATAGTAGTTGTCGTAAACACCATGAAATTATCTCGTTTGCCAAGAGAGGCACGAAGAACCCGTAAACCATTGCAAGAAAACTGGCTGAAGGGTCCGAAAAAAACATTTTGGATTCAATGTATGTACCAAAAGTGTAACTATTATTGGAGATATTCTGGAGGAAAAAACTGGGCTGAATGTCCAATATGTCACTCCATTAGCAAGGTTTCAATAGCAAGAAAATGTTTTAAATATAATAATCCTGAAACATAGAAAATAAATAAATGACTTTAACATTATCCCATTTCTTATGATACCTTGTCAAGTAAAAGAAAGAGTTATTTATTCTTTTATGAAATAGGAATTCTCATCCTTGGCCAGTAAAAGTTGTATGTTGTGGTGGTTGTAATCTTCCAAATCTGCATCTATTTTGGGAAAGTCTAACGCGTTATTTTTTCTCTCCAAATCATTAAAAATCAAAAGCGTCTTGTCTTGACCAAAAGTTTTTGGGATAGTTTGTAAGAAGAAATTCAATGTATATATATCCTCAAAAATCTCGTCAGTCAACTTTTTTAGATTTTCATCATATAGTTTTAGATCTATCCTTTCCCTAGATTTGGTAATCATGGCGATGTTCATTATTACAATTAGGGGATAGGATCTAACAAATTTATGTATTTAACTCTATAATATCCTATTCTATGTATTCCTCCTCTATGTATTCCTCCTCTATGTATTCTTTTCTGATATACATCTGACTGTCCTCAATTGACATCTCTTTTTTCTCTTTGATGTTTTTCCACTCGTTTACTGGTTCTGGATCCTTTCCCATTGTTCTTTCTACTATTTCGTCAATTCTTATAAAGGAAGGTAAATTTACCCACTGTCCTACTAACAATGCTTCTCCTGGATTAAGGGATGGTAATTGCTCAATAATTTTACCGTTTATTGATTCACTACATGATTCAATTTGTGATTGGTCTTCTTGTTGGACCAATTTCATTATTGATAAGGAACCCATTTGGCTTAGTACATTTGGGTCCAAAGTTCTTGGTCTTTGGGATACTATTATTAATCCTACCCCAAATTTTCTTCCTTCTCTTGCAACTTTTGAAGCTATATATTTGGTATCCGTATTCTCATTTTTCGGCATAAACACATGGGCTTCTTCAATTACTACAATAACTGGACTATGAAATAATATTTGGTCAGTGCTTTGATAATTTGACTTAAAGCTCTGGCTCTTTGAAAGCTTTCTTTGATACAGTATTGATTCTAGGTAAAATGATATTGCTACATTAGCTTGTTTCTCAGTAAATTCTATCAGATTTATTATATTTATACAACCTTCTCTGATTTGAGAAACAGGATCTGATGCATTTGGAATCAAAATGCTATCAAATCTTCTCCTAGCCTCCTTGATCTTGTCCAATACTCTATCTGCAGAACTTGCAAATCTCTTCTCCCTTAGGCCTATGTCTTTTACATTTTTCTCTAATTCCTCCCAAAAGTCATCCCCAATTTTCTTTTTCAGGTCATCGTTATCATAGGCCTTTAGTAATATTGTGTTTTGAATATCTGCATTTTCTCTTATTTCTATGACCTCTCCAAACTTATCGGAAGTTAATAATCTTGGGTTTATCTGAGCCTGGACAAAATTTATGTTCCCTCCGTGTAGAAAGCGATATTCATCATGATAGTCAAAGATCACCATAGTGCCCGGAATTTTTGCAATCGATTTTGCAATAACACTGACTAAATTACTTTTTCCCATACCTGTCATTGCTAAAATTCCTAGGTGTCTAGTTGCAAGTCTATTTATGTTTACTCTGACATTCACATTCGCATTTCTCAGGAGAGTACCTATCTTTAGCCATGATTCTTCTTCGGAATCAAATATGTCCTTTAAATCATCCTTTTTTGCTCTATATATCTCAGTTCCTGGTAGTGGTGGTATTTCAGGTAATATGGCTTTTGATTTTTTTAACATGTCTAGCATACCGAGAATTTTTACATTGACCTTAAAGCTCTTATCTCTCTTGTTTATTTCAGCTACAACCTTGCTTTCTAGAGCTTCTTCAAAGTTGGAAATCTCATCTAGTGCATCACTCTTAATAGAACATGATTCAACTACACCCAGAATCCTTTTTTGAAAGCCATCTGTCATTGTAATGTATTCTCCTAAACCCACAGGCTCTTTACCCTCAAAAGTTATGTAACCTGGCTTAGTTACGCCTATGACCACACCCAAAAGTTCCTCATTTGTCGTGGTCGTCGTCATACCATCTTGTAATTTTTTGAGCTCCCTGCGCATTTATACAGTATTTAGTAGATTGGAGTTTTTATTATTTGTCATTAGGTAATAATTGAGACAATATTCAGACAAAACTGATGTCCTTTGAACTTTGGCTATTCATCCTTCATTTTTTGATATTGACTAATAAATATCGTCAAAGAGATGAAATTTGCTATGTTATTTTCATTTATTGTATTAGTACAATATGGTTATAGATGCAATTAATATTTCGTAATCATGGGATTCAATGATATGTAATTACAAGATCTGTTCAATCTTATAACTTTTATCTGATCTCCTAGATTTATTGTCTTTACACCAGGAATCTTTATTTCATAGTTTTTATTTGCTATTAATTTATGATCATTGTGATTTAATATGCCGATCCTAGATATATTAAAAGAATGTGCTATTAATGTTTATAAGAATACCCATGATCTGATTGGAACCGTTGAGGGACAAGAAAAGTTTGGAATCGGTGCAGGCGGTGACGTATCTACTAAAATTGATTTACTTGCCGAAAAATCTGTTTTTGAGATCCTAAAGAAGAATTCTTTTAATCCTGACGTTGTGGGAGAAGAATGTGGTTTTATAGAAGGCAAAGATGATGGATTGGTTGTTATGGATGGAGTTGACGGTACAACCAACGCTAATTGTGGATTGCCGTTTTACTGCTGTTCGCTTGCTTATTCTCCAGATACTAATTTAAAATCTGTTACTGATGCTGTGGTATTTAACCTAGTATCTGGAGACTTGTACCATGCTTCCAGGTCCACAGGCTCATTCTTAAACGAAAAGAAAATCCAAACTTCGAATAAACCTTCACTTTCCATAAAAGAAATGGTGATTGGATTAAATATTTCTGGTCTGTCAGAAGCTCATTTTATATCGATCTCAAAATTGGTTTCGTCAATTAGTCATGTTAGACACCTAGGTGCAAATGCATTAGAGTTATGTTATTTTGCACGTGGTTCTATAGATGCATATATTGATATACGAGACAAAATAAGGGCGATAGATATGGCCGCCTGTTATCTAATAGCTAAAGAAGCGGGAGGGTTAATTTTCGATACCTCTGGAAAGGAATTAAATGCTAATCTTTCTGTAAACTCTAGGATGTCATTCATAGCCGTTGCCAATATCCCAATGTATGATTGGATAACTAATCTGATAAACTGATCCTTTATCCATTCAGGTAATATTTTAGAGTATGGTGAATTCTTAGCATTATCGATATGATTTTTCATCTACAAATCTTTATTTCTTATTTCATGGATCTGACCAATCCAATATTGTATATCAGACTTTATTTCACTATCTGAAATATCATTGATGATGATGATCTTTCTTACTGTCGCTATGGTTCTACAAATACAAAATAAAAGAACTTAATAATATCTTCTGTCTAAAAGATATGTGGATTTCTTTCATAAAAAATATTCTTGCGAACTTGATGGAGAAAAGTTTAGTTCTGAGGAAGATTTGATAAATCATTATAAAACAGTTCATCATAAGTCAACCTTAAAATGTCATAAATGTGGAAAAGAATTCATTCACGAAAAGGATAGGTTACATCATGTACGTGAAGAAC
>DATEOO010000245.1:0-3872 GCA_035274085.1 Candidatus Nitrosocosmicus sp. | reverse complement strand
GAAAAGGAGATGGCCGCTTGAATCAGCATTGATTTACGTTGATGAGATTGAATTTCTAAAAGTGAAGGGGATAAAAGAATTATTAAAGGAACAAATGAACATCGAAAATATTGAGGTTCGAGAACTCAAAGCGAATAATATCGTTGAAAAAATAATAGGATTAATAAACTCAGAAGCTCCGATTATTCCATCAATTACCATAAAGAGAAAAAGTGTTGCCAAGCTCGTCAAAAGCGATATTGGGATATTAATAAACAAGTTTGAAAGGGAAAATAAACCACAGATACTTAAATACTTACAGGAGAATGGATTTTATCATTTCGATTATTCACCTAATAAATCGATAGATTTGACTATTACGGACATGGATTTTGAATTTGTCCCAAATGGCGATTACGTTGTCGGAGAGAAAGAAAATGTAATTCTCCTGATAAATACTGTTAGAAATGATGAATTGATAGTAAAAGGCCTGGTCAAAGATCTTGCCCGAAACCTTCAGCAACTTCGTAAAGAATTGGGTTATTCTCCTACCGAAATACTGGATACTGCATATATTTCCAATTTTTCTTCTGAACAAATTTCAAAATTCCGTAATTTTGAAATAGATCTGCAGAATTTGGTACGGGTAAACAGAATTGAATTTTCAGAGAAAACCCAGGGGGATAAAGGATATAAAAAAATAGAAGTGGACGGTAAAGAGCTTTCGATTTACATACATTAGTTTCATATCTAACAACTATCATATTCATTTACTCATCAGTGCTACCAGTATTTGTTCTTGAATAGATGTATTTCATTCCTTTTTAATATCGAAATTTTCTACCTTTGCATACTGTCATGTTCACTTATTTTTTGCCTGCGAAAATGTAAATAAAAAGATTAACAAGGAATTCTACACTATCATATGCTATCGGCTTTCTAAAGTCTACAAAAACGTCATAGCGATAAGAGCGCTATAGCATAACTAAGAGGGGAGTTTATGGCCCAGGTTAATTAAATGAAGGAGCAGTAACCTTGGTCCAATTATCTTCTTATTTTTAGGCGGGCCTTTTTTGCAAGAAATTAATCGATAGTTACTTGGGTATGATGTTTAAAGATTATTAGCGAAGAGTCAAATGTAATGATCTTTAATGTAGATAAATTCTATTGTTTGAACAAGATTGCTTGAAAAAGGTACGGAGACTACAAGAAAGTAAACAAATGTCCTTTGAAGATTGTCTTATTGACAACTTCAAAGAAAAGTTGATTGATCTTTCTCAGACCGTTGCTGAAACAGGCAAGCCCGTAATACTTTACACTACCCTTCTTGACGAAGTGAGTGATTATGGAGAACAAGAACTTGCAATCGTAAATGAGGATTTCGTCGTAATCCAAGTTATAACTTTCGGTGGTTACGTGCCAATCGCAATTCAGCACCAGAGGGTATTTACATTTGACGAATTCTCTACTTGGATATACAACAGAAGTAATCATTTATTTATTCAGTGTTTTGGTACGCTCGATGATTCGTTGATATCCATCCGTTAGTACCATTTTAAAGTTAGATAATTCAATTTTGCAATCTATAACTCGTTAATGAAAATCTGGTTTCAATAGGCTTTTTTAGGAACAAAGCCAAAACAGCGCTGTTTATTTTTAAATAACATGATAGCTATTACTATCTAGAGACATGATAGAGGTTTATGAAGAGAATCGACCATGGGGTAAATTTGAAAAATTTGTTGAAAATGAAAGATGCACAGTCAAGTTATTACATTTGAATCCACATTCTCAAACCAGTTTGCAATATCACCATAAAAGAGAAGAATGGTGGAAAGTTCTAAAGGGCTCTATTTCTGTCGAACTAGATGATAATGAGAGTATACTAAAAGAAAACGACATAATTTTCATTAGTAGGGGTTCAAAACACAGGGTTAAGAATTTACAAATACCTTCTACCATTTTGGAAATCTCAATGGGGGAATTTGATGAGTATGACATAGTCCGGCTAGAGGATGCCTATAACAGAAAATAAAGTCAATCCGCTGATAGTTACTTCCTTTACAGACCACTGATTTCGACCAGTTTTGCTTCTATACTCTGCAATACTTTATTATTAATAGGATTGTAGGGTTCTAGCACTCTAATAATGCTCCATATTAGTTTTTAATAGCCAGATTAATTCTAAGTCACGGATCCAAAGGCCATACCAGTCCATTTGGGTAGTTTTTGGCCATTCTCCATTCTGTTCTATAATGATGTATAGGTGATTTCAAAACGTTATTAAAAATAAGATAGCGAAATACAAATAAACCCCTGAATGATTTTTATCTTTTATGAGCGCAAGTAAAAAACCACATATGAATTTGGTGGTTACAGGACATGTCGATAATGGTAAATCAACTACTGTTGGTCATTTAATGGTCGATTTAGGTGTTATAGATCAAAGAACTATTGATTCTTTTGCAAAGGAGTCTGAAGCAACTGGGAAGGGTGACACTTTCAAATATGCCTGGGTTTTGGACAGCATAAAAGACGAACGAGAAAGGGGCATCACCATAGATTTGGCATTTCAAAAATTTGAAACTCCAAAATTCTTTTATACTTTAATAGATGCACCAGGGCACAGAGACTTTATCAAGAATATGATTACTGGAGCTTCTGAAGCTGATGCATCGATCCTAGTAGTTTCGGTAAAGCCAGGAGAAACAGAAGCAGCCACTGAACCAGGTGGACAAGCAAGAGAACATGCCTTTTTGTCTAGAACATTAGGAGTAGGACAAATAGTCGTCGCTTTAAACAAAATGGATGATGTTAATTATGCAGAATCACGATATAATGAGGTGAAAGAAACTGTTGAGAAGATGTTAAAAATGGTAGGGTATAATACATCTAAAGTAAGCTTTATTCCAGTATCTGCCTGGAAGGGTGATAATCTTGTGAAAAAATCTGAAAATATGGGCTGGTACAAGGGATCCACATTAGCAGAAGCGTTAGATTCCTTTACTCCTCCTGAAAAACCTATCAACAAACCATTGCGAATTCCAGTTCAAGATGTTTACACCATAACTGGAGTCGGAACTGTCCCAGTTGGACGAGTCGAGACTGGTAAAATGAAGACAAATGAGAAGGTTATTGTCATGCCGTCTGGCGTCCCTGGCGAGATAAAATCGATTGAGACCCACCATACACAGATGGATTATGCCGAAGCTGGAGATAACATTGGATTCAATTTGCGAGGTGTGGACAAAAAGGCCATCCATAGGGGTGACATAATAGGGAATATTGATAGTCCACCTAGTGTTGCTAAAGAGTTTGAAGCACAGATTATTGTAATTCATCATCCTACAGCTATGGCACCAGGCTATACGCCTGTGTTGCATGCTCATACGGCTCAAGTTGCGGCTACAATATCTGAATTTGTTGCAAAGATTGATCCTAAAACGGGTGGAATTGTAGAAGAAAAACCAAAGTTTCTAAAAACAGGTGATGCTGCAATAGTTAAGATCAGACCTGTACGACCATTGGCAATAGAGACCTTTAAGGAATTCCCTGAAATTGGCAGATTTGCATTAAGAGACATGGGAACAACTATCGCAGCAGGCATCGTGAAAAATATTACTGAAAAATACGATCCCAATAAGAAATAGGTGACGATATATGCCACAAGAAGCTAGAATCAAGCTCACAAGCACAAACTTGTTGACTTTGGAAAATGTATGTACAGAAATTAAGGATATTGGAGAAAAAAACGGAATACGTCTAAAGGGACCCCATCCACTACCTACAAAAAAGATGCGAGTCGTTACGCGCAAGTCCCCATGCGGACAAGGAACTAATACTTGGGATAAGTATGAGATGAGAGTTCACAGACGTGTTATTGACCTAGGAGC
>DATEOO010000244.1:0-3358 GCA_035274085.1 Candidatus Nitrosocosmicus sp. | reverse complement strand
GAAGGAGGTCCAAATAGAACTATATTATGACTGTCTGAGCATAATAAGGAATTTTCTCATCCCATAAATGTTGCCCTTATCACATGTTCTCCACTTGTTTGATATACATGATCTGAAAACCAATTGCCGTTATCCCCTAACGTTACATCAGTATCATCACTATTATCCCCCCAATTTACAGTGAGAGAATCAGAGGGAGCATTGATTGTGCTACCCTCTATAGAAAGAACGTCGTTGACAAGAGGATTATCAGGATCTGCGTTATCTATAGTGACAGATGGTTGAGGTGGAGGTAGAATTGATTGTTGAACTTCAATTTGTGTAGTGGCCTCACAAGGGAATGATTCATCACAATCTTCCAACGTTGCTGTTATAGTATAACTTCCTGGCTCACCATAGCGATGTTCGGCATCCCAGATGCCATCAGAATCCGATGGGACAATTTGTTCCGTAGACTCACCATCTCCCCAATCAATTGTAAAAGAATCAGATGGAGGGTTTTGGATCCGACCCTCTATAGAAAGAACGTCGTTGACAAGAGGATTATCAGGATCTGCGTTATCTATAGTGACAGATGGTTGAGGTGGAGGTAGAATTGATTGTTGAACTTGTATATTCTTTGAATCCGATATACAGGTGTTGTCTGGGTCACACGCTGTAAAACTAGCGTATACAGTATAAAAACCGACTTCATCATAAATATGCTCAACAGTTATTACCTTATCGTCATTATGAGGAACTGTTTCTTCCTTTGTATCGCCCCATTTTATTATAACTCTAGAATCAAAAGGTGGATTTTCTTTAACTATTTTGGTTGAAATTGGAATACCTATTTCTGCGATTTGGTTATTTAATGCAACAGTCACTTTAGGTTTCAAACTAAATTGGCTTGTTTGATCAATAACATTATCTTCCAAACTCATCTGACTCGAACTTGCAAGGCCTTCAGCATCTAGTGCTGCATTGTCTATTCCCTCTAAGGACTTTGTAAACGACTTATCTGTCTCATTATTAATAGGCTGTTCTTGTCCGTATGAGATCTGTAAATTACCTAATATTATTATTATGACTCCGAGCAAATAAAAAGGTAAAAACGGTTTGATGCTGACAGGCAAGAGAATTCTATCAGGTCTAAAAAAATTCTGCAAAAAATGGCTACATATTAGCATTTTAATGTTATTGCCAATTATTGCCATTATCCTTTGGATAACTTACTACTATTTTAGTCTTATGGCAATAGACAGTAAATATATGTTTATTCCAAAATCATTAGCCAACTTTCTAGCTAGAGAGAGACAATTTGCATTGGTTATAGACTCAAATGCATTAATGGAAAATTTTAACATTCTTAATAAATAATGGTCTTGAAGACTCTAAAGGGCCAGATGGTTTCCGCTGCTTTTTTACGACTAAAAGAGGATTCAAATTATATTCTTTGTGGAATTAATTAAACCTTTGATTCTTATTTGTGTTAATTTTGATATGAGACGATTTGTAACCAAATACTTCTGAGGTGAAATTTAAACTATCTCACCAATGTTAAACTCAACTTTACAATCTCAAATTTTTGGATTAAATGTTGTGATAGTCAACTTATATCATATCTTCACATTTTCACAATGCTAGTTTTTGCATGATTCTGACATACTTATATAATTGATCTGTATTTTAATATATATACAAAAATCGTCAATTCTGAATTGTAATGGCTCCAAAATGACTTTCGTTTATCCTACTATCGTTAGTCTTTTTTAATAGATTCACTTTACCTGTGTATTAGCAACATATGACAAATTTGCATATGCAGCCTTATCTAATCAGAGTAAGACTAATATTATTAGTAATGACAGTGCAGGAAATAATGATATCGAAAATTCAAAAGAAATTTCTGAATGTTTTGATAGAGCATTAGAAGTAAAAACTATTATGGATGATCAAAATGATTTTTTCTTAATATAGGGTGATATTGTTAATAATTGCCAAAATATAAAAAGATTATATATTTGTTCTAGTAAATGAAAGTATTGAATTTCAGAGAAAAAATCAACATTAAGACTCAGATAATTATGACATTCACAATATTAATGCTTTTAAGTTCCTCCTCTCTTACTTCTACTTTAGTATTTGGCAAAAGTCCGTATGATTCAGGGTATGATCATGGATGCAGTGATGCAAAAATATCAGATATTTCTAAACATTATATCAAACAACCTGGCAAAGGCCCTGATCAACATACGGTAGCATTTATGCAGGGATATGATACAGGATTGAGCGAATGTTCTAGGAATCTTTCATCTAGTGACTCCCATCCAACCACTATTACTAAAGGTAAGAATAGTTTTATAGTCCAAGTAACTTTTGTAGATAGGCCGGGTGTTAATGGACCTGTCGATGTAAATCTCTATATCGAAGAATATCCCCAATATAATCAAGAAAATATCGATTTGACTGATGCAATGTATGATGATAATCCCAAAACCCCGGATGGTCAATATACAACTCAATTGACTATGCCTTCAGGATTAATAAGAGATGGAGAGGCATTTTTCGTTTGTGTGGATGATGCTAATGGCGATGTAATATGGGGATGTTTTGAATTAATAAATAGTATCAAGAAAGGACCTGAAAAAATTACAATAGGTGTTTGAAAGATTTCTCTAGGGTATATTATATGACTAAAAGGCAATTTACTGCCTTATTACATTATACCGAAATCTATGGGTATTTTACTATGATATTAAAGCGACAAGGTAATTTATTTAGGATTTTTCTGATTCGTATCCAGTCTTAGACTGGTGACACAAGATCAAGACACACTTTTATCGATAAAATCCTAATAGTGATACTATTTTCTTACCTCTTGAACTACTAACAAATTAGATTAAGATCTAACAATGCCAATTCATTATCCATCAAACATGATTGTCTTAATTGCCTATATATCAAATCTTCTGCTTAACCTGAAATTCTAGTCAAAAAAATATGGGACTACTTAAACATGCCTGTTGCTACCGTTACACCTGAAAATGATATATGCGAAACCACAATTACAAAACAAAGGATATAATGTAGTTATTGCTTTTCCGGAATACTCATGAGGATATCTGAAAATAATATATCATCTCCAATATATTTTAAAAAAATTGAAAAGGCGATTGTAATATCCTTGCTAATACCTCAAGTCCAACGCTATTAATAGTGGGAACTGAAGACCAATTTACTCAATCAGGAAACTCCAAGAGTATGGTAGAAAGAATTCCAGGAACATGGCTTGTCCAAATTAAAGTTACAGACATGGATGAATGTATCAATACTCAGAATTATTCAATCAAGTTGTTACCACCTTTTTGGATATAAA
>DATEOO010000243.1:0-7055 GCA_035274085.1 Candidatus Nitrosocosmicus sp. | reverse complement strand
ACATATATTAGATAAATGAGATACAAAATCATCTACTTTTATTAATATGATTTGATGTGTTAAAACGTAAAGACTATTTGACTATATACTATGTTAATTGAATCATATTATAAAAGGTGAATATAGTTGGTTAATGATTATGTTCTTACTACGGCTCCTGGAGGCCCATGTCACGCTCTATCACAGTATCAACCTCCTGCCAATGGAGATGTTTACTCACAACTACACGAGCAGAAAGACACCGAAGATAGCCATTACAAATCTAAAATGGTAAACGATGATCATGAAAACAAAGAATGTGTTGACCAAAAAAGACCTGAGCTATCGCAATATCAACTAGAGCAGCCACGTTTTTTGATTGCAGAATCAGAAAAGGAACTTCAATCTTTATTTGAAGCCTACATTGAACTCATTGGTGCCAAATCCGTGATTGTCGATAGTTGCGATAAAGTCATTTCCACATTTTTTCAAAGCAGAAGTAGGGAGAAGAATTATAGTGCTGTTATTTTGGATACGCATTTAGAAGGAAAAAGTTATTTGGAAGTTGCAAAGAAAATACACGAATATGACTACTCTCAAAGAATAATTTTAATTACAACTAGTTTGAAGGATCAGTTACCTAAAGATAAGTTATAATCCGTAGCAATTGATAATAGAGACGTTTTAGTCATGCCGTTTGAATTATCTACTTTGGGCAACTTATTGAATCAGTAGCGAAGCATTTTATTTCATATTTACTATCTCCATCGTCTATTCATGCAAATGGAGGCAAATGGTCGTTGTCGAGCTCATAGACGATGTCGGTTATGTTTACTATTGATTTACTTTTAAGACGATAAGAATATTGATACTCATCAAGTAACTACCTAACTCTTTGCTTTAATAAGAACGAGATGGAGGATCTATTATCAAGGTTCAATATCCCTATCATGAAATAAATACTAAACTGGCAGATGATTAATTCAACTATTCTGAGAAGCATTAGACATAGAAAGATGCTCGCTAATATGTTGCTTAAGTAGACCAAGCTTCATGGGCTTTTCCAATATCCTATCTATTTGTGCTTCCATATACTCCTTACTACTGTTAATCAAATCTTCAATCATAAAAGCAGTTATTAAAAAAATAACTACGTTCTTGTTAATCTTTCTGATCTTACAAGCTAGTTCTATACCTGACATGGTTGGCATCCTTAAATCTGTTATAACCAATTGAATGTTCCTAGTATTTTTGGTATAGTATTCAAAAGCTAATAAGGGATCAACAAACGAAATAGCATTAAAGCCTGCTGCATTAAGATATGTTTTATATAAAGATGCAAGTTCCATCTCATCCTCTACTATAATTATAGGTGGAGATGAATCCATTCCAAATAGTTATTTCAAAACGAGATATTTAACAATTGTGATGGTCAAACATCTAACAACGAAAGTTATTTATGGTGTTTATACTATAAGTTATATTATTTACGGGATTTATTATCACATTCTTCATTATCTATTAAACATGGACCTCCAAAGTAATACCGATACTTGATTAGATCTTTAAATGATCTGTCAATACCATTTAAATGTGATTGAACTAGACTTTTTGTTCTTCTTCATACTAGAAGGTAGAAGTTAACTTGTTCAGTGTAGGCTACGATTTTTGAAGTGACATGCAAATTGGCCATTCTGGGCTATCACAAGTGTGGAAAAAATAAAAAAGATATAAAAATAGAAATTATAAAGACAATTGTGTTCTGATAGTTATAGGTACTTTGCAAAATGAGAATAGCCATCCAATTTATAGTCTAGCGGTTATAGTAGGAAAAGACAGGAGTCAATGAAAATTACATATGAACGTAGCTCAAACATATGTGAAGAAAAATTTTATTTCTGAATAAATTGAATAGCCTTCTAAAGGTCTTTGAATTAGAATACCAATCAATAAACTCCTTGTAGTTATAAAGCGTGATTCTAAAACATACATGTAGAATTAATATCATTAAGCAATCATGTAACCTTATTGATAGAGTCTTTCACCGTTTTACATTAATCATGTAGTATCAAATAGTATTTGATTACTTGACAAAGTGCATCATTATTTTGTAATTACGATACAAGTAAAAGAGTTAGTAGCCAAAAATAATCTAAATTGTTGACATTAATTAGCATTTTCGAAGTGATTATTTAGACATGGTATCATAGGATCTCACAAATATAAGTATAAGTGTCATGATTGCTTTAGTAAATACAGATTGTGATTGAGATAAATTCAGATAATAATGATTCAAATTCTGATGAGTTCGATATAGCTGATTTTGCCAAATATCCCCAGAAGAATACTAAAAAAATTCGATCCAAAAAGGATATTAAAATCGCTAAAAAACGAACTACTTTTGAAAATGATGAGAATGGTATTGTTGATGAATCTTGTTATGATTATGTTGTTAATCCAAAGTCTGTCCACTTTATCGCGGCGGATAGATTCGACATCCTTATTATCAAAGAGATACTACAAGAGCCAAATATTCAGACCTTTGAAATTTCGATGAATCTCAATATTCCATTATCTATAGCTCATAAGAAAAGAAGACTTATAGAATCATCGTTATTAACAAAAAAGTATTTTGTAGATCTGACAAAACTGGGCATAGACCTTAGATTTGCAGACATATTTGCAGAAATTCGAGAAGACAAGGTTAATGATTTTGTAAACAAACTTTATAGTTCACCTTTACGTCAAAATATACTTAGCATCAGCAAAGTCAAAAATGACTTGAAAGGAATTTGTATCAAGGCAGCATATAGATATTCGTCCGAATTATTCTTTTTAATGGACACGATAAAATCAAATCCTTTTATTTCAAATGTACATTTTTCAGAGGAAACAGAACTATTAAAAGACAATACTTTGGACGTTATTCTAAATTTACTAAATAGGGATTACTGACTTTCCTGAAGAACAAAAGGTTACTGTGAGTCGACCTATAATAATACGTTATTATAGAATTTTTTGTGCTGCTGTTAACTCAGGAATTTACACCTACTTGCTATACATATCTGCTAAGTTAAACAATTTTGATATGGAATAGACAACGAAGTTCTTTTACACCACAGGGAAATAGTCGTCAGGGCATTTAGTCCCATATCATTCTTGATATAATGCATGTCCTCTAAGAAAATCTTTTCTCAAAGAGGCAAATGAAGAATATGCTGCTCCACTTTCAGAGATCGACATGTTTGCGAATAATATGTTACACCATCTGTAGAATCTGAATGTCTTCCACAAACCCAGTGAACTTTGACCAAGCCCGGTGTTATATTTCTAGACTAATGGACTATATACATATTTGTGTTTTTAGATATAGATGCGCAAGAATTTCCCAATTTTTAGACCGAATTGCGACCAGCCTGATATATTCTGCCGAATTAAATTTCATTATACTTTATCAATAATGAATTCCACGATCCCCTTTACCTTTTTCTACATATCTTTTGAGGATTGTGCGTTGACTGTTCCGGTTAAAACATGACGTGTTAATAATATCTATGACAGACAAGCTTAGGTAACTTTTTTATTATCAAGATCCAAACTTTACCAAGAACATACAAATACACACGTTAGTAAATATGCTCAAGACATTTGATTCTATTGCTGAATATGTTGAATATAGGATATTGGCATATTCACCTATCTTATTTCAAAGTCTATATAGTCAACTCTATGTTAGCATTTACTTATATATGAGTTATGATCAGGAATAAAAAAATCATACATATGGTTAAAAGCAATGTATAATATAGAGTGATTGAAGTGTAAAATCATACTCAAAAATAAACTAAATAAAAATATAGATGAAATAGATGTCAAGATTATAGATTTGATGATTTTAAACAAAACTAACAAGCAGATTTCTTCTCAACTTAATCTACCTCTTTCCACCATTCAGAGAAGAACAAGAATTCTGTTAACAAGTGGATTAGTTAAATCTCAAGTGCAAATAAACTATCACAAGTTTGGATTTAAAACTGGACTGTTGCATGTATATTTGAAAAATGGCAATATTGAAGAAATGGCAAAGTCGATCTACAAACTTGATGGAATAACATCTGTAGAAATTCATATAGGCAATTCAGACATTCTAGGCAATGTGATTTACAAAGACAGCGGTGATTTGCTCAATTTAGTTACCACAATAAAAAACATGAATGAAGTAGAAAGAATTGTATGGTCTGAAAGAGTATACCAAAGTCCTTCCAAAATTAATGAAAAGCTAAAAAGTCTTTTAGATACATAAAAGAATTATTATCAATTGATCGATTGAATTTAATATCATTAAAAGTATGCTTAAAGGCTTTATGAATTTTTATATAAAGCATAATACTTTAAGTTCTGTGCTGTTTTTAGAATCATAATCATAAATTAGTAAGAATAAGAATAATTGACAAAAGCAGTAACGAAGTAAAAAATATTTTGATAATCACATGGCAAATACACTTTCTCTTTTTATTGTATTTAATCTATTGGTAAACTGAATGAAAATGTAGCTCCTTTGCCTTCATTGTAGTTATTCTGAGCCCAAATTTGACCACCATGTGCTTCAATAATCCTCTTTGCAATATACAGTCCTAATCCAGTGCCCTGATTTGAGTTTGTTGTAAATTTTGTAAATAGTCGGGGCAGGATATCCGAATCTATACCTTTACCTTTATCTCTTATGGATACTACTGCCATCATTTCTTCATTATTGTTATCCTTCTTTAATGTTGAACCTTCTTGTTTTTGATGATGTAGATGAGTTCCGATTTCTTTTTTTTGTAATTTATTGCATGAAATGGTAATTGTTTGGCCATTAGAAAACTTTATTGCATTATTAATCAAATTTGAAATCACTTCATAAATTCTTATTTTATCTGCAAATACATTAATTGGATCTTCTTTGGGCTCAAATACTATATCGACTTGTTTTGACAGGGTACCATGAGTCAAATTGAGATCAGCTTTGCGATGAATATCCTTTATTACATTCTGTATTTTTACATTTAAGTTAAACGATTCTTTGTGGAGATCTAATCTGTTGTTCTCAATTCTAGAAGTATCTAAAATGTCATTTACCAATTTCTCAAGTCTCTGAGCATTTCTAAATACAGAGACAAGTCCATCGATAAAACTTCTTATGTTATTGTTGTCCTTGACTATTATCTGTAATTCTTGTTTGATATCTTCAAGATGATTTGATAGATCTTGGAAAAGTGATGGCAGGTGAATCATTTCAATAAGTTCTAAATTTCCTGATATTCCCTGAGTGGGTGTCCTTAGCTCGTGAGCTGCTATATTTATAAACTCTTTTTGCATTTTATCATGAGATTTCAACTCCTCATTGGCTTTTCTTAATTTTTCAATTGTTTCATTTAATTGACGTGTTTGTTGTCTAACAGCATCATTGAGAAATTTGTTCCATCTCAGTAACATTATTACCGTTAACATTGATATAGCAACTATTATCCCGATTATAGTAAAATTAGTAAATGTTTGATTCTTAACCAGGGTTGTCACATCTTCAGCTAGAGTGTTTGGGACTGTTATAAATAGAGTTCCAATTCTATAGTTATAATCATTATTGCTAATTCGAGGGCCCCATACTGATTCGTAGGCTATAGTAGTATTAGTATTTTCAAAATTAAACTGTTCTACGCCACTTTGTGAGAGAAATGATTTGTTAATTATTTTGTTAAATTCTTCTTCTTGTCCCTTTAAGGCTGATTTCAAGTATGATTGAAAGTCATTTCCGAAATAATTTTTACCAATGTACGTTTTATTTCCAGTATGTATTATGGTTCCATTTCTGTCAAGAAAGCTGATGTCGCCATTAAATTTTGGATGTTTTTGATCTTCAAGAAAATTTCCGAATTTTTTTGCAGAAATGGCAGCAACAACCACTCCTTTAAATGATGAAGAAGTAACGTTTTGAGCAGTTCCTGAAACTCCAGATAATCCTCCTGACTCTATGATTTTTTGTCTCTGTGCAGGATCAATTTCAAAAATAGGAGTGGAGATATATATACGCGGAATATGATCATTAGAATCTAAAACAGTGCTTATGTAAAAGGTACCATTTTGTTTTGGAATCTGAAAGTAGTCTCGGTGACTCAAATCAATGCCTTTAAAATTAGGAAAAATATTTTTATCTATTTCACTATAAGTAAACACTGTTCCATTTCTATCTAAAAAGTAATAACCGTCAGTAAGATTACCTGTAGAAAACTGTGCTAAATCCAGCAATGTTTGAATTCCTGTCATATTTCCTTCAATGGATGAAGGTGAGGTAGAAATCCTATCCAAGTTATATTTAACATAATGAATAGAATTTGTTAAAATATTAGAAATGCTAAAGACCTCTATTTCTGCATTAGTTTGTAAAGAATCAATTGCCAAATTCTCTATTTGATTGGCTGATTGGGTAAAGAAATTGTACGATAATACTCCTAATAAGATTGAAGCAACGAATACGATGGGAATAATAATAAATGTCTTATCAAGTTTGGATAATCTCAATGTTAAACTAACAAGAAGAAGATTATTTTATTAATATTGCTCCCTTTAGCATTATCCAAATTCTATTAATTTTGTAAATTCGGATTTCTTATATGACAATAATAAATTCATTGGTTGCCGTGTAAAATATATTATGTACCTAATAACGACAATTTATCAAAAATACACTGTGTAAATTTTATTCATAGATTGTATAGTAAAAGAATAAATCTTAAATAAGCTTTCTTGTATATATCGTATCTCATTTGTATTGACTTGACTCCTGTATGTAATATTAGTATAATATTAGTACTTTGTTTATATTTTCAGATGAATAGTTTGCTCCCTAATATTGATTTCTGAGAGGCCGTTAGAGTGTTGCTTTATAACTTCTCTTCCCAGGGTGCCTACAGCCCCCGATAACTAGAATCTTTTTACTCTTGTAAAATCGGATTCAAGGAATATTTTTTTGACCATAACGTATTTTGGCTAATGTAAACATTTTATAGCAAATGAGTAATCACTATCACCCAGTA
>DATEOO010000242.1:0-3527 GCA_035274085.1 Candidatus Nitrosocosmicus sp. | reverse complement strand
AAAAAATATTTTTGGGCTTAATGAATTGTAATTTTAGGCCCAATTAAATTTGGGCTTAATGGATTAAAATGTATAGATAAAATTTAACACATTAAATTTATTTTTGGTCCAAAATTTTTATTAAAAAAAGATTTTATTTATTTTCTTTCAAAATTAAAATTGAACCAATTATAAATTTAAAAGCCTAATTTTTCCTAGTCCATTAACAAAGACAAGATTATGGAAGATGGACATTGACAAGAAGCCCAATGAAGATTAGGCTTAGGGTTAATGTATTTTTCATTATTAGGAAAGCCATGAATTAAGATTATTTAATTGTTTTTCTATATGTTATGTTTTGGATGATAACATGCCATGATAACATGTCATATAGAATAGGTAGTGCCACTCTATGCATAATGATACATGTCATTCATTAATAATGAATTTCATTATATTGTTTGAAATTTGCATATGCTTAATAATATTTGATATCATCTAGATAATATTATAGGAAGCATGCAATTAACAATATGTATGTTTTAAAAAGGAAAAACCAATTTTAAAATATTGAGTGGGAGAGGGAAAATTCAAGATAATTTTCCCACGGGCTCCATTGTTAGTTCAATAATAAAATTATATATATACCTCGACTTCATGATACGGTGATGCTCCCTTCGGAGGGTATATATATTAGATATTTTATTTGATGAACTTCTTCAAAGATAAAATTGAAATATTTTTCAATCGATTGTTCACCCCAACGGTGACTATTGATATGAAAAATACGTAGATTGAAACAATGGTTATACACTCAACTAAAGTTTGTTATTAACCTTCCCAACGAAGCTCTGTTAACAAATTTAGGTCCAAAGGGATAACGATAATTATTTATCATGTCTCTACATGAAAGTAAATAATCCAATGGATAATTGGGTCTAGTAAGTGTAGACATGACTTCCCCAACGGATAGCTTGTCAAAGCGGTACTAGATTATCGTTACAATAAATTAAAATGCATTTATGGTTTTTTGCATTTTTGTCATTTATTGTGAATATTGTTTCAAAGTATTTATGCATGTGTATTTTATTTTTTTCAGAAAATGTCTTCCATCAACCCATTATTATTTATCCTTGTTAAAAATGAACTCACTGGCGAAAATTATTTAGATTGGAAACGCAATCTATTTAATATCCTCACTGCTAAAGGAAGCAAATATGTGTTGACCCAGCCTTGCCCTCCTGAACCATCGTTATACGATTATAGAAATCAGAGGGAGCCTTATGAGAAATGGTGCGAAGCTAACAAAATGGCTAAGCGCTATATATTGGCTTCGATTTCTGTGGAACTGCATAAGAAACATCGGAGCATGGAAACAGCCACTGAAATAATGGCTAGTCTTCATCAGATGTTTGGGCAAAATACCCATTTTGCCAGAGAAGCAGCATTAAAACGTATTACGGATACTAAGATGGAAGAGGGCACAAAAGTTCGTGATCATGTCCTCAAAATGATGGACTATTTGAATGAGGTAGAGATTCATGGTGTTCAAATCAATGATAAATCAAAGATTAACATGGTGATTGAATCTTTACCTGATACATTCAAAGAGTTTAAGGTCAGTTATATCTTAAACAATAAAGATATGACCTTAATTGAATTAATGCACGAACTACATGCTATAGAAGAATTTTATCATAGCAGAAAACTTCCTGAAAAAGGATTCTCTTCAAGGCTTAAGTCGAAAGACAAGAATGAGCAAGCAAGAGTTGGGATCGGCAAACTGTCCACTAAAAGAAGTGGCAAGCCAAAAGGCAAGTGTTACAAATGTGGACAGAAGGGTCACTGGAAGAAAGATTGTCCTAAGATTATTAAAATCAGGTATAGGAAATCTTTAAGCTTCCTAATTAGTTCAGATTTCTATTGATTCATACAATAATGAATTCTGAGATAACTAATCTTATTTGTAATTCATTTATTTGGTTTTCAGGAAACCAAGAGATTAAGTGAAGAAAGCTTCAAACAGCAATTGAGGACATGTTAGTTTATATCAATTGAAAGACTAGATCAATTTTACAAGACTTTAGTTTTGATATTTGTCTTTATTTTTCCAAATATTAGAGGAATTTAATTTCGGTGGCTTGTTTTAATAAACAGGAGTACACTGTTATTTATGGATCCTCTGTTTATTACTTATTTTGGTTATTTATAAAGACAATTTATATCATAGAAGTACATTGATCTATTCAAAGTAAGATATAATGATAAAAAGTATATGCATTTATCTAAGAAAAGAAATGTTTCTTCTAACCAAAAATCACCTCTGATATTTATGCTTAAGTCATATAAACTATAATAAGATTTTAAGAAAATGATTAATGATAGACTTGTTGGCCTATTAAGATTGATCATTGTAACTCTATAAATCTTATTTAGAAAAGTAATATGACAAGGATACTCTTTATGAGCTAAAAGCATAACATTGTATTTGATGATTTAGCGCATACAAATGTATACGGACTAATCAGTTTACATGTTATAAGAGGTTATGAGTATTCTATCAATCTTGTTGATGAATATTCATTTTATTTATGTTTGTCTAAATGCGTCATGATTCCATTGCTTTTGAAATTCAAAAGAGTACGTGGATAAGACAGAAGCAATTAGACAGGAACATAAAAGAACTTCGATATGATCGAAACAAAGAATATCTCTATGGAGAATTCAAGCACTATTTGGTTGTCAATGAACACTATGATACAATAGTGTAATTAAATGGAGAAACAAGATTCTTTTGGATAAGACAAGATATATACTAAGTGGTTTATCATTTACCTTTTTGATTCCAGATACTAGTATTTGAAACTACAAAGTTTATTGAACTTAGTTTCATCTATCTCGGTGTCTACTACTCCAAGAAATTATGAAAAAGTCACAAACATGGTTTGAGACACATTCGTATTTGGAGTTTACTAGTATTTCTACTAGAATCAGAGATAGAGAAGATGGATTCGTGTTCAGAAGCTTGCATGTTTTAGGTATCTTAAAGGAATAAGGGAAAGTCTGAATTATAGTCCTCAAGATAGGAATGTATTTATAGAAATATTCTTTACTTTCTTTGAGGAAGACTATATAATGACTTATAACCTAAGAGTAAGGTAAAACTAGAGAAATAAAAGAGATCAGGTTGATGCTCAGCTTTCAACACCTGTTATAGAACAGGAAGAACAGCAACAACCAGCTGATCAGCACAGGATTATCCTTGAACAACCATCATTTTTAGAACCTCGTCGTAGTGGGAAGGTAACTAGATTACCTACGAGATACATGCTTTTGGGAGAAACCTATACGGCTATCTCAGATGAACATGTATAAGATCCCACTAGTTACAACGAAGCTCTAATAGACAGAGATGTTGAATTTTGGAAAAAAAGTCATGAATTAAGAAATGGAATCTATGTATTCCAATAAATCTAGGAACTTGTAGAGGCACCAAATGGGGTAAAACCTATAAGGTGCAAGTGAATCTACAAGAGAAAAATAGGAGT
>DATEOO010000241.1:0-2418 GCA_035274085.1 Candidatus Nitrosocosmicus sp. | reverse complement strand
AAAAGACATCAGTTAATCATTAACAAGTAAAAAATTGACCCATCTAACCATCAAGCTTAAGAACATTTAAGTTCCTGATTTCACGTAGGTATTGGGTCTTGGTATTGAGATCTGTTATGTCATCTCAAGACCTTTATTGGCTTTCGCCAAAGCCTACACACTTTTATAAAAGTATATTATATTATGTGATTTGACCATAAATTATTTTCGAATTAGGGATTATTTGCCTTGATTTTCTATTTATTGGTAAGTCGTATCCCTGTTCTAGACAAATACACGACATATTCTGCTCACACATGTTTGAATCAACAAATATTTCTGTCTTTGCTTGAATAATTTCGTTAATGGCAAAAGTCCAATATAAGTGGTTAAGGGAAAACCGAACCGTGAATAAAAGGTACAGCTATCTGACTCACACTCTTGATTGCAAGTTCCCCAAAATAATTACCTGGTAGGTTTATAAAATTATAAAAAAAGGTAAGTGATGTTACCGTGAGCACAATTATGTTCCTACCGAGATTATTCATATTATATCATTGGTATTTGGAAAATAATAGATATATGATTCAATTAAAACAATATTAAAGTTTATTCTTTGTTTTCGCCAATTAAGAGACTACAATTTATACGAATCATAGTCTAGTCTAAGTATGAAGGTAAGCGAGAAGAAAGTTGCAATTGTGACTGGAAGTTCAAGTGGAATAGGGCTTCAAACTGCGCTAATACTGGCCAGAAACGGATATTCTACATACGCCTCAATGCGAAACATGGAAAAATCCAAAACCATTATCGATTTAGCAAAGAAGGAAAGATTACCATTACAAGTTATTCATCTTGACGTCAATGATGATGTCACTATTAACAATGCAATAAGTAGAATAGTTGAAGATGGTAAAAGAATCGACATATTGGTAAACAATGCTGGATATGGTCTTTTTGGAGCCTTGGAGGATTTATCCATAGAAGAGATAAAAGCACAATTTGAAACAAACTTTTTTGGTGTTGTACGTGTAACACAGGCAGTCCTCCCCACAATGAGAAACCAGAAAGGTGGGGGCACGATAGTGAATATTAGTTCAGTTGGAGGACAAATAAGTGCACCTATCTTATCTGCCTACAATAGTACGAAGTTCGCGTTGGAAGGCCTTAGTGAATCTATATCTCATGAATTAGGACCTTTTGGAATTAGGGTAATCATAATAGAACCAGGCTTTATAAAGACCAACATTATGAATTCTAGTATTTCTGCCAAAAAAGCCTCAGGCCAAAACTCTCCATACTATTCCACTACTCGAAGAATAGAGAAGTATTTTAAGTCAATGATGGACAATCCAGAATCATCAACTCCAGAAGAAGTAGCGAAAGTAATATTACATGCAGTAACATCAGAAAATCCACAGCTGAGATTTACTGTAGGTAATGATGCATCAGCAATAATGCAAGCAAAAAGAGAATTGTCAGAATCAGAATTTCTCAAATTAATGAGACACCAATTGATGCCTGAATCACGCTGATGGATCTAATAAACTAGTACGATCCAAAATTCAACACTATATTCTACCTAATTTCTTTGATGGTGGTATTAGGCTTCGATTGGTCGTTAAAAAGCATTTGTTCTGAGTTAATCCCGCTTAACAACAGATTAACTCAAAGGCTTTTAAATTTAGAGGAATTTTTACTATCATTGGCCTTTATAAGTATTGAGAAAATACAATACAGATGACAAAATGGTAGTGGACCGATAAAACAAGAACAATTAAGTCGATTTAGGACCTGAAGGACGGTAACGTGATTTTTGCTTTTAATTTGAGAATGTAGATGATGAATATTTATCAGGTCCTTTAGGAATATTTTGTAAGAATGTAACCATATCAAGAGAAAAATATTGGAAGGTATCATACCATATAATCAGACTTATTCACTATTCAACCCTATCATAACAAAAAATCCTATAAACGCGATCAATGAGGCAGTCCCCAGTATTGTTATTGTCCATTCAGTTTTAGACAATACTGGTATTCCTCTCTACCATTCTTCTTTACTAATCCTAACATTGTTTTATTATGATCTTCTCTAACCTTATATTTACTTAAAGCGTTTTTCCACATTTTGACATCATCTCTTATAGCCAACGATTGTAGGAATATCTCATAAATTTCTTTTTAATATTGGCTCCTAGAACTTGGGCGGATTGTATCTAGAATTTTTTACCCTCCGCTATAACTCAAGAATTTATTAGTCTTTTAAACCACATGTGAAAAATAAATTATGTAGAATTTTTGAAAATCGTATCTAATAGACACTTTATTAGGAATATCTGTATTTTGCCTATAATAATAGTCAGTATTTTACTGGTTCTCATCCAAGCAAATAGCGTTCTTTGAGGCAGTCCAGGGTTAATTCAAATTTTTTAAAATT
>DATEOO010000240.1:0-3450 GCA_035274085.1 Candidatus Nitrosocosmicus sp. | reverse complement strand
AAAGTAATCCAAACGTCATTAATTACGTGCTGGGGTTGATAATGAAAGAGACAAAAGGACAAGTCAATCCCCAAATTGCAATAAAATTAATAAAACATAATCTAGAATCAAATTGATATAGATTCCAAGTTTTTTTAATCGTGTATTAGAAGGAGAGGTAGTAATAAAAAAACGTATTAGGCCCAATTGGTGGATTGTAGTCTGAATTCTCATTACGAAGTGGCTGTATGGAGTTAACACATTATGGCCAGTGTCGCCAAATTATTAAACAAGTATCAAGTTTGATGAGGACATCCTTTGAGTGGTCTATGTTAAATCATTACATTTGACAATTTAACTCATTCATTATACAGTAAACCATAAATAAATAGCTGGAGGGATTAGGTTAGGTAATACATGTCCATTTCAAACGATTTAGATGAAGTGTCTACATTTATTGTTTGTCCTGGTTGCAAGACTAGGTCCCCAAAGGATTGGATTGTGAAACATTTGGAATCTAAGACTAGACCACGAGTACGTAGATCTCAGGTTTACTTCAGATGCGTCATTTGTAACCAGACCACAAAAATTTTCGATAAGAAATTAATAAAATTCATTGATAGCGAAGTCATGAAAAATGACGAGTATTAGGCTACCATGATTTTAGATTAAATAGTGCTTCTTATCAAGCTGTTAAATAAATTTTGGTCAGTGCAAACCGAGAGTATTCTATATGGGTGTGCAGTACCAAGATATTAAGCCGAATATGCGGATACAAGGTACTAAAAGCGACTGATTTCAACTGCATGCAAATATCAACTCGTAAATAAAGAAAAAATTTCTTCTTTTTTAGAGTTGTAGATATAAACTATAGGTTTATCTATATACTTATCCTATATTTAGCTACTTTCAAAGAACTAGAATAGATTTATCCTTTGATTTCCCTTGTAAATGGCAATTCCCGTAAGAAAGTAGGGTATCGTAGAGCCATGATTCACTAACGGATGCCTAATATAATTTGAATTGGCTGAAATGTCTTTGAACATTTTAGCAATTAAATTAATAGATGTCACGTTGAATGTAAAGTCCATGCTTTCAATAAATACGCCTGTCTAGGTAAATACACATGATCCAGAACCAGACTCTTTTTACAGAGTTAAAAAATTCTACCTCCAATCATTTGTACTACTTTATGCTTCCTAGCTCCTCTAAATTTCGCATGACAATCGGTAAAAACGATCCTATATCAGTAACTACACCAATTGCCTGAGTAGTTCCTCTATCCAGTAGTTTTGTTACTACAGATTGGTTGATATCTACTGCAATCACTTTTACAGAAGCAGGCAACATATTCCCTACTGCAATTGAGTGAAGCATTGTTGAGAACATGATTACCAAATTAGTTTCTCTCAACAAGAGTTTGTACTGTTTTTGAGCATCAACTATATCTGTAATGACATCTGGAATCGGGCCATCGTCTCTTATTGATCCGCATAAAACAAATGGTACCTTGTTAGTTATACATTCGTACATAATACCGCTCTTTAGAACATTATTCTCTACCATTGATTTGATAGATCCTGCCTTGAATACCTCATTTACTATTGACATGTGATTACGGTGTCCACGCACGGCAAGGGTCCCGTCATCTACGTGCATTCCTAAAGAAGTTCCAAGCAATGCATTTTCAATATCGTGTACTGCCAAAGCATTACCTGCTAAAATTCCATCTACAAAACCTAGTCTTATGAGCCTTGCCAATAAATCTGATGCCCCTGAATGAACTACTACTGGTCCAGCTACAACAATTATTTTCCCATGGTCTTTCTTCGTACGATACAGGTCAAGGGCTACCTTTTTTGCAATTTGTTGGGTAGGTCGCTCACTGGAGCTTGTGCTACTCATGAACTGAAATATATCTACTCCTTCTCTCGGCCTCTCTTGAGGTATAATTCTAATTCCCCTCTCACCAGTAACCACTAAATCACCTTTTCTTACATCCCGGTTGGTTTTGCATTCTGCTTTTTTGTTGTCGGGATTTAAGGTAATGCATTTATCCATCATCATGTTTCCAACATTTATCCATTCTTTATTATAAAATAACTGGGTTGGGTTATTCGTGGTGCTATAAAAGTCATCTGGGAGGACCATATCCTTTGGAGAAGGAATACATTTTACCTCATCTACTGAAACACTGGTAGCACCCTCACGGAATAAGTATTCCAGTATTTTTGTCAAGTGGTCTTCGCTATCACCTCTAATCACCAAGCGGGCATAGCTATGATCTTCTTTTCTCTTACCTATCTGAAATTCCATTACTGTGAAATCGCCTTTTAAATCCATAATCTTGTCAAAAATACGGGTAAGTATTGATGAGTCAACCAAATGACCCTTTACTTCTATTTCCTTTTCAAATTTACCCATTTGTATTCATTATTTATGCTTTTTAAAATTCCTTTCTTCAGAAAAGATATATTTTAAACTGGTAACGATAGTTTGCCAAAATATTCCTGAATGTTCCCTGATTGTATTATTTTATCTTTTATATCATCTTTAGTTTGAACTGAAAACCAATTAGCAATCGATTTAGCTATGCCATCCTTATCACAAATGGCGATAAGATATCCTTGTTCTTCCCGGACAATAGCAAAGTAGTTCTCCTCTCCTACAGGTTCCCAATTGTTACTCTTATTATCTTTCAACGCAAGCGCAGGTAGCGCTGGAGTACCATCGGACAGGAAAGTTGATAATAATTCCTGTGCGTCTTTTACTCTCTTTTCGCCGATTTTCAAAGCAACGAAATATTGCATGATTTATCTACTAAAATACTCTAATATCTCCTTTATATCTTCTAATTCATTTGTATCTTGAATATTTTTATTTGAGATCTTGGCTAATCGAGAGTTTGATCGTTTAGATGCATATCTAAGTCCGGCCTGAAAAAAGGGAGCAACATCGTCCTTTCTAATTGCTTTCCTATTAACAAAGTAATAGTTTGCTTGTAACACCATTTCAAGCTTGTCAAGTAGATGGATGCATTTTGATTCGAAAGATTTTTCCGATTGGTATTCGTGCCATAATTCTGAATACCTATTTTTCAAGCTTTTAGAGTTTATCTTTTGTATAATTGTATTAAACGCTTCATTCTCTAGTTTTCTTTTCGAATTTTTATTCATAGTTTCTGGAGTAATGTCACCGATTATCGATTCTGCTAGATCATGAATGAGCGTCATTTCGACAAGTTTGATTTTTTTTTTATACGAATATCCATATTTCTCTGAGAAAAAAAATACCAAGACGATCATTAAAAGAGTATGGGATGCAACAGATTCCGCATCTTCAATATCCAATTTCTGTTTCCAGCCCGTTCTGGGTAATTCTTTTAATCTGTAAAAGTATTCTATAATGTTTGATAGGTTTTCTAGCTTCGGTGTGTTTGCCCTCGCCATGAGATTTATAACTAATCATTGC
>DATEOO010000239.1:0-4560 GCA_035274085.1 Candidatus Nitrosocosmicus sp. | reverse complement strand
GATGAATACGAAAGGGATATCCCTTCATTGAAAAAATTTTATTCAATGAATTTGGTGAAGTATCTTAGATACAAAGAAAATCAAAAGCAGACTGGCTGTTAATGATGCATTAATGAGATTTAGATGTTAAAAAAAAGCAACATTATCTCTAATAAATTATGGGCCGAAAGTATATTTATGCTCTTTAAGACTCAAGGTAAATGGAGAAATTGGGACCTATGAATTAGCTCAGTAATGAAACACAGTATCACCAATGGTTTTCTTCCAATCAGAGCGGATCCCCGGTTTTCCCTTTAATTTTTCAACATAATTAAATGCAGAAATTCCCGCAGATGCGCCGTCACCACATGCTGCTACGATTTGCTTATATGGAATGTTTGTTGCATCGCCAGAGGCAAAAATTGCAGGATGAGAGGTCTTTCCACCGCTAGTAACCTCGATCTCACCTTTTGTGTTAAGTTGAATAAGATGTTTTACAAAATCTAGATTTATCTTTGATCCCATCTCGACAAATAAACCATCAACGTTTATCATTTTCTCATCACCAGTATTATCCTTTATTTGAATCTGCTGTAAAGCATTGTTCCCTGAGACTAAAGTCACCGTACTATTTGGGATGAGTTCCACGTTATTTTTCTTCTTTATAGATTCTATCATATCCTTATCTCCTCCAAGCTGACCACCACGGTAAATAAGGTACACTTTAGATGCCATTCTAGACAATAATATTCCTGATTCTAAAAGATAGCCCCCAACTCCAACAGTTGCAGTAGTTCTTCCTTGATAAAACGGAGCATCACATTTCGTACAATAATGTACACCTTTGTTTTGAAATTGCATTTCATTTTCTACACCTAAATTATTAGGAACTTTACCTGGAGCTAGAATTAGCGCTTTTGTAAGATATTCTGAACGTCCTGTTTTTATCTTCAAGTCTGCGCTTCCCTCTACCTGATCGACCTTTTCAACTGTGTCGTAAGTCATTTCACCATTAAAAGTCAAGTATTGATTTTCTAACGTTTTGGCAAGTAGGGGTCCGCTTGACATCATAGTTCCAGGGTAATTCTCTAGTTTTGGGATGAGATTCATCTGTCCACCCAAATCCTTTGAAATCAAGAGGCACTTGGTCCTCTGTCTTGCCACGAATATCCCTGCTGAAAGCCCTGAAGGACCTGCACCTACTATAATAATTTCATATTCTTCTATTGACAATCTCTATCAATTCTCCATATTCTACCTTAAGTAAACATACCTTGTCTTCTCTTATGAAACCGATATCAAAATTGTCATATTCTCTACTCCATCTATCAGCGGTAGCTTCTCGTCTATTTCGCTTTTCACTTGTTGCAAACTATCGGACTCAAAAATGATGAGCAAATCATATACTCCATATACAGATTTTGCTGCCTTTACTGTTGATAACTGCTTTATTTGATCTATAACACTGGATTGTTTCTTATAATTAACATTCAATAATACATATGCTTCACTCAAAATAATCTGTAGTTATGCTATTGCCTTTATTAATAAAGATTGATGTGCTACAAATTAATTTAAAAGTTAACTACTATAATTTCAGAATTCTTATATAATTAATATTTCAAATCAAGTTTTTTTACATAGTCTAGCCCAAATTTCATGTCGTCAACATAGTTTCTCTCTGAAATGGTAGGTTCAAAACTAATTTTTCCTTCATAGGCAATTTTTTTTAAGGTTCTTACAATCATGCTGAAATCAATATGACCAAATCCAGGCATCTTCCTGTTATTATCAGCAAAGTGCATATGTGCAAGGCTACGCTGAGAATTGAGAATTGTTTCCTCAAAAGAATCTTCTTCAATATTCATATGAAAAGTGTCTAGCAATAGTTCTAGCTCATCACAACTTTCAATTAGCGGTGCTATGTCCGAATAAGTACTACAGTAGGGTGTAGAATATCGATTAAGCGGTTCGATCATTAGAGTGACACCAAATTCTTTAGCGAATTTTAAAAGATGGTTCAATAATGGCACACAACTAGACAACCTCTTGGTCTTGTTATTTTGAGTAACGTTCCTATGAGTTAAATCAAAAGAGTAAATTGGATCTGAAAACAAACAAAGGTTAATTTGCTTGCCTCCAAAATAATTACACAATCTAATGCACTTTAGAACATATTCTTCAGAATATTTCAGTATCGATTTATCGTTACTTAAGAGACGCCTTTTCCACCCATTTGAACTCGACATGCCCCACATTCCGGTGATACCTATTACACGGATGGTATATGAATTTAAAAGATCCTTAAAATAATTCCAATCCATATCATCAGGTTCCCCGTATAATTCCACTTCCGTCAACCCTAATTGACTAAGGTTCTCTAGAGTTTGCATATCGTTGTCTTGTATATTCATAAATGAGGATAAAGTAATAGCATATGAGAGTGTCATCTTATTGGTAACTTATACATGATTTATATTCTTCTAAAATGCTATCTAATCTTTTTACCATTTTAATCAAAGTTCTTTCTTACAATATCAAAAATATCTAAACAATTTATAACTGGATGACCGTCAAAACTCTGTTTGTTTGAGTGTTCAATTTTTTTGTTTGACAGGAATGCTGATAATCCCTCCCCTGTTTCAATATCGTATGGCCTCCCATGGGAACCCCTTATCAGTCTAGTATCTCTGGAAATGCATTTTCTTCTTGGATCGATGAATAAATCTAGAGGATCATACCCGGGTTTTCTGTGTATATCGACTGTTTTGGTAAAGCTAGGTGCTTTGTCAAAATCATCTGATATTGCAACATCTGGATTTTGGTTGTTTATATACTGATCATCATACCACCAGTAGTAACTAAACCATTTGTCTTTTTCGGATATGGCAATGAGGTCTCCGCTTCTTCTGTGATCGATGTGAAGTTTTTGTTTCTCTTCCATATCACAAACCTTATCAATTCCATCGATATCTTCGATTACGATCTTAATTTTCTCTTTACCCATCTTGTTACTATCATTTAAGTAAATGTGTGCTACCTGATGATCCACCATTGCAAAAGCTTCACTATATTCATAGTCGATATACTCTTTTCCATTAATTGTTCTTATTTGGAGCAAATCCTTGTCTCTTAGAACTCTATTAATTGCTATCGCATCTTTGACATTGTTGAATCCGTATTCAGACATCAAAAGAAAATGAGTATCAGCAAAGATACCTCTCTCCTTACTCTTTTCTATAATACTGCCAACGAAGTTATCGATATGCTTTAAATCATCGCTTACTTGGTAACTAGAATGACCGAATTTTTGTGCAGTATAATCGAGTTGCGGGAAGTAAGCATACAGCAAATTAGGACGATGGTGTTTGATGGTGTATTGGACAGATTTAGTTATCCATTCAGAAGACTTTATAGATGAAAATGGACCCCAATAATTCATCAAATTAAACTCACCAATTTGTTCTTTCATTTTCTCATAATAGTTTACTGGTTTGGAATAACACCACATATCCATCTGTCCGTTCTCTAAATGGATAGGACGTGGTGTAATAACATAATCATTATTTGAGTACATAGAGTTTTGCCAGAATAAAAGAGCAGTTTTAAGCTCATTATTTTTGGCTTTTAGAGTGTCCCAAATTTTTTCAGACTGAACAAGTTTAGTAGATTGCTCCCAGAATAAAGTCTGAAGATTTTCTCTATCGAAATAACCATTCGAAATAATTCCATGTTCCTTAGGATATTTTCCTGTCAAAATACTAGCTTGTACAGTGCAAGTTACTGAGGGAAACACGGGAGTCATATATCCGTACTCACCTCGGTTTTCTATCAAACTTGAAATGTTAGGATATTTGTGGGATAAAGAATCAATATGGGAAACAGCTAATCCGACTATGTCTAAAATAATAGTATAATTTGACCTCTTTTTACTCTCCTTTGTCAACCACGTAAATATATTGCTCATAGTATTTATTAATCAATACAAACTTCTACTTTCATATTTGATACAAACACTGCAAGAACGCAAAACCTGTTTCAAGCAAGAGCTTTCTTGTTATTATCAAGTTACTATGTTAGTAGATTCGAACACAAATCAATTAAGTTGCTTTTTTTCGAAAAGATATAATAAATGATTAACGGAAAAAGATGTGCACGACTGTTAATCCGATAATAGTGAGTAATTCTTTAACCCATTATTAATCAATCTTTTGTATTTTTAATAGTACTTCGCACTTTGGACAACTTAAGCCTAAGAATTTGAATAACAGATCCCCATCTTCAAATTCCTCTGTAATTAACTGACTTAGATTTATTGCTTCTTTACAAAATGGACATTTTGCCATATGTATGGGTTATTGTAAGTTCTTATTTAAAACTAATGAATGATATATTAAACATGGTAAAACGAGATTTAATCGCTTAAGACTAAACGTCCCTTAGATTTTTTGACGATATTCTTACATTTGAAAATCAAGAAATTGTTTATATTATAGTTAGGTGCACCTAACAGTGCATCTAATAAACACTGTCATCAAGCAGAAACAATATCCAAATCCCTTGCTTGATGTCTCAATGTCT
>DATEOO010000238.1:0-3161 GCA_035274085.1 Candidatus Nitrosocosmicus sp. | reverse complement strand
AATGGAAGCATAAAGGAATCGATGATCTGGACTCAATGTCATGTGCTTTACATTTGGTCCAGCTGGCACCTTTTCGATTATTTTCATGCCACCTGTTTCGGGATTTAGCTTCATAACTGAAATATCTCCATCTTCGCCATTGGAAACATATACAAACGTTTGCACTGAATAGGATTGATTAATTCCCACAGATAACACAGATAAAGATGGAATTATTAGTACAGCGATTAAGATGGGAATCCTAAAAGCAAATATGGTTGTTTTCTCTGTCATGGATAGATCATATTGGTATCTATAGCTAGAATAAATAAATTTCTTGCTTTAGAAAACACGACTTTCAAGTGATATATCAAATTCTCTACTCTAGTTCACGGTGCAAATGTAGAATATGACTTTAACATTGCTTCGAGCATAATTTAGGACAAAAAATATTGGAAAACAAATAGTTTCGGTTATTTTGTGATTATGATAATTTTAGTGTCGGATCTCCTTACAAGACCTTACCTGATTATCCTTAAAATATTTCAATCACATGCCTCACTTCCAATTCAAAATTCCTGATTTTTCTCTTTTCAATTTTTCTTTTTAATTAGATTCTTAAAATTTTCGTAAATATAGGGACTTGCTTCTCTTCTCCATTGCATTACAGGTTTTGCCTTAAGCCAAAATGAGTTAGGATCAAAAATATCAAGATATGACTCTGAGGCTATAGACTATGAATAATAAACGTATTAGATATCTCAAAAAAAATCAATACCGTGCAGATCCTGATCAGAAGAATATTAACTTCTGTTAACAAAATAAGCATAAGATTCAAGAGAATTCATGGCAACTCGAATTATGTTTTATAATTATGTAAATCTTGTTTAGAATAATCTATATAAATAGTGATGATAAAATTAAAGTTATTAATTATGCTTTTTTATTCATCTGTAACGTTACTAGTATTGGTTGACTTTAGGCTATCAGGCTTACTAGAAGAATCAAGTTGACCAATTATCTCCTTGGCTTGGTCGATGTGATTTTTTGCACTACTGTAGTCCCCATTATCTATTGATTTCTTTGCTTCATCTAATGAAAGTTTGCATTAGGACAATCAAAACAAATTGTTGCATATGACAGCTGCTGGTTAAAATTAACTTCAACAATACTATAAAGACCAAAAGCCATTAGTGCGAAAGTAAAAGATGCTTTAGACCTCACATTCATTGAATACTCATAGCATAATCAAATATAAAAAATTTTCATGAAAATTAAAATTGTTTTACTTGATATCAAAACAATCAATAATTAATGCATATAGTTTTCAATGTACATTTTACCTTGATTAAATTAGTTTGATTTGTCCAATGATGTTTGAGTATAACAGAGAATTAGATGGTTAATCATTGGATTTCAGAATTTATTCTTGATATCCTAGAATTGCAGTAACGATGGAAATAAGATATTTACAAAAGCCACGGTTTAGATAGATCATGTTCATAAAAAAAAGATCTTGGTATTTTGATTACTAATCATCTCATTAATGAAGTTTATAAAGCATATTATAAAATATAGACTATTATTTGATCAGAAGAATTGTACAGTTCGATTTTCATGTAGGTCGATTTTACTATATGTAGTATTGTAGATACCTAATTTGATCCAATTTTTTTTTAAGGCCGTAAAGTAAATCAGTTACTTTGCTCAAATTGAAATTAGAAAGATCGGGTAATAAATCATTTTTTCTTTTGAGATGCTGACTATAATACTACTCATTGAGGTATCAAAACACTTGTATGTATGTTGCCAATTATCTTTCTTGCGTTACTAAATAGTGATTCCATCCAGGAATTCAAATGAGAAGATGTCAATATAACCAAGTCATAATCCATTTCATTAATTTCACCTACCATTTCATCTATCGTATTACCCTCTCTAAATTTATATGAGACTTTCATACAACCAGCATTTTTAATCTTCTTTATTTTCTCTTCCATTGAATGTGTGAGTTCAGTTTGAATGTTATTCATGTAATCTTGTTTTTTGTATCATTAATGATTTGTATAATTGTTATCTCGGCATCTGACAATTTTGATAGATTGATAGCATAATTAATAGCCTTGTTTGATTTATCTTTTCCATCATGAGTTACTAAAATTTTTCTAAAGGATGGGAGAATAAATTCGGAAATAGATTCTGTAGGATCTGGAAACATAAGCATATTATTGAAATGAATTATTTAATAATATCTAAGATTTATTTTACAATTGTCAAAACATTGTTTTCAGTGTCATAGCTGTAAAGTTACCAATATTTTACCGTAGTAATCATGAATGTTCAAACCCATTATTTTCAATTACTTAGTGTCGTATTCTTTAAGAATATAGTAAACTGTTATATTACATTCTTATCAATAATTCTACGATAACGGTTTTTGATACAAGTTATATCGTATAGTATTAAGTGATATTTATCAAATTGACCAATATCAATATCAATATCAACAAGAAACAAATCTCCATTCTTGCTGCAGTCACAGCAATAGTAATTGTGATGACCGTATCTCCAGTTGGATTGAACTATTCTAACAACATGGCATTTGCAGGCGGGAAACACAACCACCACCACCATGACAACGATGATGACGGTGGTAATAGTGCTTCACAGATTATAGCACAAGTTCAACGTTCCTTCCAGAACAGCCAAGTAGTATCTGGTGGCGATACCAAAAATTCTGGCAACAACTTTAACTTCCAAAACCAAGAAAATAAGGGTAGCAATGCTATAGCTCAGAGTAATGACGATGATGATAATGACGGTGGTAATAGTGCTTCACAGGCAATTGTTCAATCACAATCATCAAGACAGAACAGCCAAGTAGTATCTGGTGGCGATACCGAAAATTCTGGCAACAACTTTAACTTCCAAAACCAAGAAAACTCAGGCAATAACGCACTAGCTCAACAATAATACATAACTTTGATCTTTACCTATTTCTTTGATTTAGTCATCTTCATACTACCTACTTAATTTGGCCTACCCTATATGGATTAATCTTGTAACGATTCTAATTAATGTATTTTTTTCTGATTTAAATCTAATATATTTACTTTAAGTTTCCTGTTTTTGATAGTCTAAATAGAATAAAGTCCCTTTAAGGAGGGAACTATTGTAACACT
>DATEOO010000237.1:0-4737 GCA_035274085.1 Candidatus Nitrosocosmicus sp. | reverse complement strand
CTCCTCTCCATCCTCTCCCAAAGCTCCTTCCTTGATTGCAAGTACTATAAAACTCTTCTACAGAAAAAAGTAATTCAAGATTTATGAATTTAAGAAATCAAAACTATTTGGAAATGCAATCCTCAGAATTCTAGATAGGCTGGTCCCGTACTAATTTTAATATCTTGATACTTGATATTGTCAAATTACAAGTGTTTTTTTTAATTAGTATTACTAAGTATCATTAAAAGTATCACAAGATTTTTTATGATGATTATAAGACTATTGATAGTGAAAATCGGTGTAATCTCAGATACCCATGATGATATTGAAAATACTGAAAAAGCAATAAAAATTTTTAACTTAAAGAAAGTAGATCATGTTATTCACGCAGGCGATTATGTTTATCCCGGGATAATCAGTTTATTCAAAAAATTAAACAAAGAAACAAAATTTTATGGTGTCCGTGGGAACAATGACGGGGAATTGATGGGAATAACGAAACAATTCGCCGAAATTGAACATGCTCTATTTCTGAACGAATTTGGAAAACTCTTAATTTCATCAACAAAAATAGGCATTTATCATGGAACAAACTCTGATTTATCAACATCCTTAGTGGAAAGTCAATTATTCGACATCTTAATACTCGGTCATACTCATGTCAAAAGAATTGAAAACATAGGCAAAACACTTGTGTTAAATCCAGGAGCTTTGAACAGAAACTTCTTTTCTAAAAAAACTACAGATGAACCAGCTGTAATCATCTATGATGAAAATCGCAAATTGGCCGAATTTATAAATATTAATAGTATTGAGAAGCCATAGTATGACTTTGTAATATAAATTGAACTTTCCAATTCGATCCGCGTATCAAAGTTCAAATAAGTTCTTTATAATAGATTCAGAGTACAAAAGCAACTACAACATCAACAATATGGCTCCAAAAACAAATATTTTGTGGAATATTAGTCCTTCTACTATTTTATCACTCGAGGTAAATAATATATAAAATCGTCGATATGCATTATATTATCAAATGTCCGAGGGAAAAAGTGGGATGAACGAATCAAGCGCAGATAAAAAGAGTAACATTGATAATACTACAAAAGTAAATAAAGATCAAATTACTAAAACTGGAAATAAAGTCAGTCATGATATTAAATCCAATGAGGAAATCTTGGATAAGACGCTTGCTGCTAAAGGTTCCGCGATACATGATGAGAAAAATGTCACCGTTGTTGATTCAAAGACAGGGCTAACTTCAAACTATTTTTGCTTCGATTGTGGAGCAGTGTTGACTACAATGGAAGACAAGAAACAACATGAATTAATCGAAATAGAAAGAAAGAATATTTATAATTTAGAAAATGGTGATTAGCAAAGGAAACCAGGAATAAAGTATACTTCTTTGCTTTTGTTCATAGAAATATTAAGAGTCTATGCAAAGTCTTTCTATTTGTTATAACATATTAAGTATCATTTTGTTCGTATCTTTGAATATCTATAACTACTTTATCCCCAACCTTGATCTTTAGGTCGTCATATTCTTTCATGGTTACTTTAAAAGTAGGTGCATCGCTTGCTGCACCTCCACCAAACATATTAGAAATATTTGACATGGCTTTAGGTAGATTCTTCATAAGGTCCTCTGGAGAATTAAAAGCCATTACATTGGAACCAAAAGGATTCATTTGCTTATCACCAGATTTTAAATATTCGTTGGGATCCTTGAATGATACATATATATAAGGAGAACCATCAGTGGATGCTTCAATTTTAGCAACTATGAATTCTTTTTTCATTTATACTAATTAATGTTATTCGATATAATAAATATTTAATTCCAAAAAAATTAAGAGATTTTATATATACTTCCACTTTCTAAGGAAACGATGTATATATCACCATCAGGACCTGTTTGTATGTCAGTAATGCTTCCAAATCCTGTTCCTAAAATATAATTATTTAGTTCTTCTTCTGAATCAATGACGGCGTCTTGTACTTCTAATCCGTCTCTTTGGTCGTTTAATTTAAAAAAATAAAGATTACCGTTATTATTATCTCCTACTAACATATTGTTAGTATAGTCTGGTCCCAACCTAGTACTATTGATGAATTCTATGTCTGTGACTGCGGGGGGTTCAAACCAACTTATCTCTGGATCTGAATAATTAGCTTTGGGTGAAAGGAACACGAGACTTTTTATTTCGTCTGTCGATGTAGCTGGACCCATTATTGATCTCCAGCCGCTATTAAATCCAGGTTCGACTAGATTTATTTCATCAGAAAAGGAGGGTCCATTCTCTGTATCCCAAACGTGGCCAGTAATTGGATCTACCGTAAGACCAAATGAATTTCTAATACCATATGCAAAAGTCTTATCAATATTTGGAACATTGCTTCCTATAAAGGGATTATCGCCTGGTGCAGAACCTGAATGTGGATCAATCCTATAAATAGAACCAGTATAGTCTGGATCTCCTCCATTTTCAAAATTCTGTAATTTACTCCTGTGATTCAAATCCCCTATTATAACGTAAAGATAGTTGTCTTTGCCTAGAGCTATCTTGCCACCATTATGATTTGGTCCAGGCATGGCGGGTAAGTCTAGAATCAGCTTTTGATTAATAAGATCAGTACCATCCCATTCAAAACTATATACTCTATTACGCAGGCTCTCATTGGGGTCTGTCACGGCTTGATCAGAGTCATTTTCGGTAACATAAAAGAAAACAAGTGTAGTATTATTTTCTTTCATTACTTCTACTCCTAACAGACCGCGTTCGTTTTCAAAATTGACTTCAAATTGTTTTAGTGGAGTGTCCTGCAATATACCATCTGAAATTAATTTTACGTTACCTTTTTTTTCTATTACTATGATATTCTTTCCAGAATCATCAAGGAAAGCCATTCCTGTAGGGGAAGTAAAATCCCTGTAAACTGGTTGTAAGCTGAGGCTAGGATCTTTAAGAGTTTGAGCGCTACTCAATTCAATATCAACTGACTTGGATTGAGTAGTCCATAAAATCAACAAGCAGGCCAACACGGTCAATAGACGAGTGTAGGATAAAGCCCCAAGTTTAAAAGCCATTGGGATAATATTTAGAACATTTGTTATAAATGTTCAAGTAAATAATGATGATCCCTACCATGAATTAATGTGTATAATTTTTTCAATCGGATCTCTTGGTGCCGCTTTAAACGAGGTTCCCTTATAGTACGCTATAGGAAGCAAAGCCACTTGCATAATTTTTTCATATGGGATATTCAATAATTCAGCAGCCTCTTTTTCAAACAAAAGGTGAAAACTAGTCCAAGTTGTTCCCAACCCGTATAGCCTGGCAGCAAGCATAAAATTCCAAACTGCAGGAGCAATGGATCCCCATAGAGCACTTTGAACTGCAACATGGACGTTTGACCCATCGGTTCTTCCTTCAATACAGGGAATAACAAATATAGGAACATTTCTCAAGTTGTCTACCAAATATTTGGCAGATTCATATATTCTCCTTTGAGTTTTATTTTTCTTTGGGTCACCAGAACTTGAAGCCTTGGCAACAGAAGTTGGTGAATCTATATAGGATTGCCACCCTTCTCTAAAGAGATCAGATATCGAATTCTTTATGGATTTATCAGTAATAATCATAAAGTGCCAATTCTGTCTATTAGAAGCCGTTGGGGCCTGCTGGGCTATTTCTATGCATTTTTTAACTAATCCAATATCCACAGGTTTTTCAAGGTCCAGTCTCTTTCTTACAGCTCTTGTAGTTGTAAGTAGTTCTTCAGGAGTTAAAGATGTCATACTTATGACCCTAGAGCTTGATTTATAAGATTAATGAAACTGTAGCAACAAACCATGACCTCGTGGAAGGATGATAACAGTTCCCCACCTACCATCATCCCCGAACAAAGTACAAAATTGGTATGTTATTTTATACTTTCCAACTGTCTTCTAAAGTCCGCAATGTCTGTATCTCTTGGCACTGCTCCCATGTTTATCAGATGTTGTAAATAATGAAATGTACAATAGTCAAGTCCGCAGCAAATACAACAGGCTCTCTTGATTAGCAGAGAATTGCAAACATTGCAATAGATTATGGGATATTGTTGTTGTTCCACATTGATTACCTTTTGTGTGTTTTGCATCATGTAGATAATCCCACAAATAACTAGTATATAACTTTTCCCATCAAAACTTTGGGGGGAAAAATCAAAAAACAAAGGGAAACTGACACAATGATTTCAATTGTTATGCCTAAATAAATAAACAAAATGATTATAGCATAGGTCTATAATGGTTGACACATTAATATTCATGTTTTATCCCGTATAGAAAACATATGAAAAAGAATATGCGCCATTAGTTATCAAACCATCATCCTTTGAAAAGGCGAACCAATCTACAAAATAACCATAAATACACACCCATAGTTAATTATTTGAATCAAACTGGCAACAATGCCCTATGTAAATCCCAAAGTACGAATGTATATCTTGATAGAAATTCTATTCCACACCCAAAATTTCATTGTTCTCCACCTCGTGCAAACTGACAAATTTCCTCTCTCACCTGAACCTTTGCAGTATCCATCTTTGCAGTCTTGTTTGCTTCGATGAAAACAATAGTATTACGGCTGTCAGAGTTACATCCATCTCCAGTCTCTTTTTGAGGGATTTTTATTATATCTGCAACGGATTGTTTTTTGAGAACTATCTTGTTATAGCCAGTGTTAAGTCCAAACCAATCTTGGATAC
>DATEOO010000236.1:0-2212 GCA_035274085.1 Candidatus Nitrosocosmicus sp. | reverse complement strand
AAGTAATTTTTGCTGGGTACGCCAAGACTTTGCTAATAGACTAGCGCCTCGAAATATTATTTGCCCAATTTCTGGTGGCTCAGATTAGCAATTCGGCCAAGTCTCCTTGTGTGAATTGTGCTTTCACCCAACTTTTATTCTACGGATGGGCAGTAGATTAATGCTAGGAAAGGCACTAAGTTAATGCAAGATGTAGATTCTGTTTCTAAGGATAGTTTTTTCATAGCAATATTACTTTTTTATATTAAATGGTGGTTGAACACTAACAAAGTCTGGGGATGTCTGAATAATATAATTGATTATGTAAACATCTTACCTAATGCGTTCTAATCTGCTGAATTGGATATCAAAAACATAGGGATAAGGGTAAGGATTTTAATTATTGATATTGAAAAAAAGCAATTTTTCATTTTGTTTCAAGATGATTATTTTGGCATTCTCTTTGAATAAAAGAAGTGAACCTGTCTCAAATTGGATACTAAATTAGGTCTAAACTATTGGATTATGTAAAATAATTTAATCTTTTATATAGTTCACTGTAGCCTTGTAGACATGCGCATTCTACCTATTAGCCCAGACCTTCTGCATTCAAGTAATTAATCTTTGACGGGATGTAGGTATTGTTTGATAAATCTTATGAGTTGTTACTAGCTTTATAGAATTCTAATTACCTTTCACTTACATTTCTCTTTGGTCTTGGCTTATTGTATACAAGTTTGAACAAAAGCAAATCTACTAATTCCATAGGCTTTTATTAATCCTCAAAGAGGATCAAGCAAGGATGTGCTTTCTATTAGTTAAGAAGTTCAAAATCCTTATCTTTTCAAGTTTATAAGTAGTTAAGGGACCTGGAAAATAATTTGTAAGTACAGATTTATGAAAAGCCGAATAATGTGAAATTATTTTAAAAATGAAATCTTTGATACTAACTCGATTATTTGTTCAGTTTTCCATGAATTTATCCATGATGAGTCACTTCCACATATTCTTATTTTTTTGGTAATGTAGGGTTTCCTTAGGTAGATAAATTTACCATACTCGATATCCGACTCAATTCTAATTTCTATTTTTTTTTGCATATTTGACTTTGCTGAATATTTTGTCAACGGTAAGATTCCATCCCACTTTATATAGTGTATTCCTCCACCTAATCTTCTAAGGAGGAGGTTACATTCCTCTATTTTCTCTAAACGGAACCTCATTTCATCTTCTTCCATAACAGGATTCGCAGTTGATGCGGATGATGATAAGGTAATCGCCATGACTGCTTACATGAAAATATGTGTATAATTAGGTTAAATACAATGCTTCACTATGATTGATAGTAAATTTTTTTCTAGTATAATTGTCTGGTTTCTAATCTATAAGTTTATTATGTCAGATAGTCAGAATTTTATATTCAATTTGCCTAAATAATAAAATCAAGATCTTGCACCTATCGATGTGATTTCAATTCTAAAATTAATTAATGGTTCGCCTGAATGATTGCAGTAATATAACTACTCTGAAAATTTGATTGAGTTAATAATATTGTCATCCAAATACCTATAGTTGTTTAAAAATCCACTAACGCCTTCATTTCCGGCAAAATTTAGTTTGATTATATAAGTTTGGTCGGTATGATTGGTCTCAATGATTTTGTCAATTTCTTTGATGTCAGTTGGGCCGACGGATCTACTAATCGCCACTGATCCTGCTCTTTCACCATCAATTGTTGTTCTATCAAACGAAATATCTTCAAAAACCACAGCTTGAGAATCCTTTAACAAGCTCGACCTTGCTAACTCCATATTTTCCTGAGTTATCGGGATCGCTTTGTCGATACATGAGACAATTAAAGTCATATTCATTGAATCAGGATCCATGGGATCTTCGAGACTTTGAATTTTAAAACCTTTGCTGGAATTATCATCATCGAATACAATGTCTGATTCATAGGGATGTTTCAATAAAATTCCACAAGTATTATTTACATAAGTCTTCCATGTTGGTTGGGCCTCGGATTTAGGTACGGCTATAATCAGAGTATTCAATGCCAAAAGTGTTACCAGAATAAAAATTTTTATCAATATTTTAACTAATTGATTTAGCATATAAATCCATTATATATTTTTATCAAAATTGTTGGGACTTAATTTTTTCTAAGAACAATTAAAGATTTCTATGAAACGAGACATGAAAGAACTTTTTACCTGATAGAATGTTGTTCATT
>DATEOO010000235.1:0-5032 GCA_035274085.1 Candidatus Nitrosocosmicus sp. | reverse complement strand
ATTATCCAATAATGGTTTCAAAGCTGTATCGACGAGTGGAGAAATATTTTTTCCTAACTTGTCGTTAATGCAATTTGATTACGGATCAAAAATTGCAGATGTTACCAAGGATTTACTTCTTTCTGACTCTATTGAAAACTTGAAAAACAATATAGAAAAGTTACAAGAATTAACAAAAATAAGAATTGCTGAACTTGATGTGATAGCTAGGGAGAGGACATCCCTTCGAGAAATACGGGATACATTTTCTCTAGAAAAGTCTGATATTATAAAAAACATAAATGAGTTAGAAAATCTCTTAGCAGCAAATATTAAGAATTTGGATATGCTATACGCTATAAATAAGGAACATAGTACACGTTTGGATGATCTTTTCCGCAATTTTAACTACTCTAAAAAGAGGTTTAAGATTATTACTAATACCAATATCAGAGTGAATAATGAAATGAAAAATACTGATGAAAGAATTGATACACAAAAGATAATGAAAATTGAAGATGAGGAACGCGATATTGTTAGGGAACTAGATATCGTAAACTCCCGACTAAATCAATTGAAATTAACACATTCGATGGTAAATAATAATATAGAAAATACTACTAGAGCACACAATAAATCCTTACAAGAAGATGATCAAATCAAGATAGAAAAGATCGAGAGAAATAGGATTCTAGAAAAAGCCATATCAGATGGAAAAGACATTGAATCAGAATTAAGAACTCTGAGGGAAAAGGAAGATGAAATAATTCAAGCAACAAGCACCACTTACGCAAGATTACAAGAGTATGAAACTGAGATTAAGAAGTTAACCGAACTGGAAAAAAAACTTGGCAAAGAATCAAATCAATTAGAAAAAGATATTGGATTTTTGAGAAAAGATATTCTAGATCTGGAATATCAAAAGATGAATCAATCTAACGATCTTGCAAGGTTAGGTCACAAAACCTTGCTGGAAAGTTTTGATGTGGATAACCTATATCGCGAGCTAAAAGAAGAGTACGAAAGTATAAGAGATAAGGTAAATTTCAGAGCAGATGAAACTTATTTAGAAATAATAGAAGGATACAGAGGTTTATCAGATAAAAGAAACCATCTTGAAGAAGAGAGAAATTCGATCGTGAATTTCATAGAAGAAATAGGTAAAGAAAAAGAAAATCTATTTACAGAAGCTTTTAAGAAGGTTGATGATGACATTAGAAAAACATTCTCCGATATTACCGGAGGTAATGCCTATTTGGAACTGGAGGATCCAGACAACATTTTTTCTGGCGGGATCTTATTAATGGTACAGTTCCCTAATAAACCTGCTAGGGAATCCACATCCTTGTCTGGAGGTGAAAAAACAATGGCTGCAATAGTATTCCTCCTGGCATTGCAATCGTTAAAACCATCTCCGTTTTATTTAATGGACGAGGTAGATGCCCATCTTGACGCTCAAAATACTGAAAGGCTTTCTAAAATACTTTTGCTTAGATCTGTCAATAATCAAATTATAATGGTAACACTCAAAGATTCCACAGTAGCAAAATCAGATTTAATATTTGGGGTTTACCCAAAGAATGGAATATCACAAGTGGTAAAGTACAATCATCCAAGCAAAGTCAAATTAGAAGTGGAATGATACATAATTAAATGAATGATGATAAATTGAATCCTAATTGATATTACGGTTTTGGTTTTGGTTTTGGTTTCGATAATAAAAACAAGAAACAGAATGTCTCTTACTAATATCAAATTGTTCTATATCATTGGTACAATCGGTAAAAGATAATTTACATCTATTATAAAATTTACATCCTTTTAATGGCAATTCAGATAAATTTATTCCATCGAAACTCTTATAAAATTTAGATTCATTGGTAGAGAAGGTAACCGCATCCAACAACATCCAAGTATAGGGATGAAGCGGATTATGTAACACTTCATCAATATCACCATATTCGATAATACTTCCAGCAAACATAATTCCAATCTTATCACCAATGAATCGAGAGGTTGCCAAATCGTGTGTAATATAAATAATGGAAATATTCAGAGTCTTCCTTAACTCATTTAATAATGATAAGATTTCAGCTCTAACAGAAATGTCTAGCATAGAAACAGGCTCATCGGCTATTATTAATTTAGGGATTTTTACAATAGATCTCGCAATTGAAACACGTTGTCTTTGACCACCTGAAAGCATGGTTGGATATTTCTCTAAAATCTCTTCAACGGGTTCAAGTCTTGTCCTACGTAGTGCAAGGCGCACTTTCTCATCTTTTTCGTTACGACTTAATTTATTCTCATGAATTTCTAGCGGCTCCATGACTATGTCCTTTATTTTGATGTTGGGATTTAGGGAACTATAGGGATCCTGATGAATCATCTGAATCATCGAATAAAGTGTCTTCCTTTTTTTTAGAGAGTGAACGTCATTCCCTTCAAAGGATATAGTACCATCGTCTGGGATTAAAGCACCCATTATAAGTTTAGCAAGTGTAGTTTTTCCAGAACCAGATTCGCCGGCTAAGACTAATACTTCCCCCTGTCTTAAATCAAAAGATACATTATCAATTGCCTTTCTAGCGAAATTCGATGAAGGTAAAAGGTGGAAAATATTCCTATGAATTGGAAAGGTTTTATTTACATTCTTGACTTGAAGCAGAGGCAAAGGCGACATAAATAAAATACTAACTTGTTGGTATTTTAAAATATACCTATTAGTGTTCAAGGAACTGATTAAATGCTACCCCCACAGATTGATCTATTTTCTTATGGTTAATATACAAAAGGGGTTAATGACTAGAGTCCAATGCTTATTTGTAATTTCGTCGACATTTATAATAATAAATCTATATCTAACCCTATTGTAGGCACATTTAGCTTTAGCTATAGGTATAGCTATAACTATAGCTAGGTATAGCTAGGTATAGCTATACATACATACATGCACATATACATTGTAAACAATTTCAACTGTGGATTTTTTTACTTAGATTAAAGATGAAATAAAGTATATCAAGATGAATTGAAAATGACGATGAGAACATCATAGGCATAAATACCATATTTCTGTGAATGAAAATCAATTACATCTTAACATTGGTCCTAGCTTTCAACAACTTTCGTAGAACTTTCGTTATGATCATGTTAAAAATCATGAAAATCAAAAATTCGGTATAATGAAAAGTCTTACAAATTCGGCATCTAGATTTTGATTCGGATGAAATAGTTGCCATTAGATTTTTTTCAGTTATCATGATATTCTTTATGGCTTTATAGAATTTTGGATATAGCATATCAATAATTTCCCTGTTATCTCTGACGATCGAAACAAATGGATAGTTTTCATAAGCTAGCATCTTTACATTAGCTTTATAATATTTTACCAATGTTCCTTTAACCTCTTCTGTTTTATGAACACTTATCAAATCATTTTTTTTCAATATTGTTATGTGATGTCTCAAAGTAGTCATGGCGATGTTAAATTTTGCTCTTTTCAATAAATCAAATAAATCCTTAGTCGAGAGATCCTTATGATAAAGAAAATCTAAAATTTTTAGTCTGTGGGGATCGCTTAGTACTTTTGCAATATTTTCATTCATCATAATTGTAGTCAATGGTCTTTCATGAACCATAGTCTTTCCCATAGGTTACTTTTTTCATTCAATTTTATTAATCTTGATTAAATATAGGATAATAATCATTTATTGAACAGTTGCACAAAATATGGTGATGAATTCGATAAGCAAGTGTGTGTTTTGTGAGATTATCAATGGAAATATAAAAGCTAGAAAGATATATGAAACTGAACATTCAATAGCAATTTTAGACGCATTTCCACTCAAGGATGGACATTCACTTATTGTCTCCAAATCACATAAACCCAAAATTCAAGATTTGAGATTGATAGAAAACAGAGACATTTTTGATGTATTGCATCTATTGACCGGAAAAATAGAAAAAGCTATGAACTGTAATTCTTCACTAGTAGGTGTACATAATGGAAGGGATGCCGGGCAAGATATTCCTCATTTTCATATTCATATTATTCCAATAGCCGAATCAGATGAAAGGATTTCAATTCATTCTCTTTTTAGTAGACGAGGAAATACCCAAGGAAGTGATTTAGATGAACAATGGAGAAAAATATCTAAAGAAATACAAAGAAGCTAAGAAATACGGGACAATACTTTTGGTAATTCAGAGAGGCTGTGTATAGTGAAAAGCGGTGTCTCCTTTTTGTTCACAGGCTGTTGAATTTTGTATAAAGAGTCCAAAGTTCTTATTGTCTTCATTCCTAGCTCATTGGCAGGTAAAATATCGATATCCAATCTATCTCCAACCATGATGCAATTGTCAATACTTGAATTAGAATCAAGTAAAGCCTTCTGAAATATTTCATGGTCAGGCTTTTTAGATCCAATGTCTTCTGCCAAACATACTATTTTAAAATGCTTATCCAGACCATTTAGAACTAATAAATTGGCTGAACCGGATGAATTGTTGCTGATAATACCTAATGAATATTTCTTGGATAATAATGGGATAAGATAGTTAACTTGACTAAATAGTTTGATTAGTTTTCTTTTATTTTCTAATAAGTCTGTCTTTAAAACATCCAAAATCATAGAATCATAACCCTTGGGAAGGATAAGACGCACCATTAGGGAAATAATCTCCAAAAATCCTGATGAACCAAATTTTCTGTTCCGAACTAAATCATCCCTTAATGCATAATAGTTTCTTTGATCTATCTTAGCCCCATAGTCATTAAGTGTCCTATACAATAAATTATCAAAATAAGTAACATAGCTCCATTCATCAATGAGCGTTTGCCCAAGGTCAAAGAAGACGAATGGTCTCACCAAGTATTTTTAACTCATTAATTATTTATAGTTTAGATTATTTTATCACCTATGATAATCATTGGAGATAATCTTGTGGGCAATGGTAAAACATCATTGATTTACTCAATTAATTAACTAATGTCCTTGATAATCAAATAATATTACATTAATTTCTAGTGTTATTTATAAATATTTTAGTT
>DATEOO010000234.1:0-2456 GCA_035274085.1 Candidatus Nitrosocosmicus sp. | reverse complement strand
TCGGCCCATTCGGGAAGACCATTTTCCTCTGATTTTGCCTTTGCCGCTTTTCTTGCCATTTCTTGCCCGTTATGTATTCTAGTACTTTTTATTAAAAACTTTTTCAAATTTATCTTTGGATTTCTAGAAAGCATTATCTATTAGATTATGTATAATTAGGTCCTTGAACACCGTTATAAATGGTGAATCTTTACTTGATTTTATACGGGGTCAACACTCTGAATTAGTGCTTGTTGATACTAGATCCTTTGCTGAGTATGCGCGAGGTCATATTCCTAGTGCAATTAATATCGATTTGATGCATTTTCATTGGTTTGATACCTCCAAAGTAGGAATTTTGCAATTTGAAAAACAAATGGGTTTATTATTAAATTATCTAGGCATTAATCCATCAAAAAGAGTTATTTTTTATGATAATATTTCAGGTCCAACCGCTTCTCGGGGTGTTTGGTTATTAAATTATTTCTCTCACGTTGATTCATTTATATTAGACGGTGGATTTGAAAATTGGTCAAAACTTAAATATCCAGTTGAAATGAAGACAAACCAATATTCCCATTCCGCTGTCAATTTTTATACTAATAGGACGATAATAGCTGATTTAGAATATGTTAAAAACTGTGTAGACAAAAATTCACAGGATGTGATAATTGTAGACTGTCGTTCCCAAGCTGAGTACAATGGATCTGTTGCTCGTGCTTTTCACCGGGGACATATACCTAAATCCGTTAATGTTGACTGGTCAAACAATCTTCGAAATGAGAAATTCTTGAAATATGACGCCTTGGAGAGGTTGTATTCCTTTATATCAAAAGAAACAGAAGTTATAACATATTGTCAAGGTGGTTACCGAGCTGCAAATACTTATCTTGTTCTTAAACAACTTGGATATCCAAAAGTAAGAATGTATCTAGGTTCTTGGGGAGAATGGGGAAATAATCCTACGCTTCCAGTCGAGTTGAATCATTACGTTAGTTGAAACTTTACTTTCCAATAAATAATATATATTTGTGCTAATAAAAAATAGAGATATTACTTTTTATTAATTGGTAAATTGTTTAATTCTTGTAGTTGTCTATTTATCTCAGTTGTATTATCCTTCCCATATGTTATCAATATTCTGTCATCATCGTTCAGTACATAACTCATTATGTCTTTAGTTTCATTACCATTAACAAAGAATCTTAGTTTATCTTGGTCATTATTGCAGAAGCGCTGGTTACTATCTGTAACAAAACATCCATTGGAAGCGTCCATCCTAATACTCTTGAGGAATTCACCAATTGGCACATTAGACGAGTGTTTATGGATTGTTGTTCCATCCAGTGTGCGATTGTAGGTTTCTACGTGAATATAGGGAGACCTCACCATGTATTTTTGTTGTGCTAGATCTAGGTTTGTACCATTTAGATTAATCAATAATGCTGCATGTTCATGTGCTGATCCTAGCGCACCATATTTGGCTGCTACATTTTCACTGGGAAAAAGTATTGCTAACACAATTGCAAGCGCTGCTAATCCAACAACAGCAGGAACTATTATTTTTAAATATTGCTTTCTTTTCTTACGGCCTCTTGCAAAATAACTATTATCGTTATTGCCATCCTTGTTAGAAGTATTATTCTTGTTACTATCAACGTCTGGATTCTTTTTCTTCTTGCTCATTCTATAGTAATTCTACTGAAATGCTCTCTAATTTAAAATTAATATTTTTGTTATTCTACACGTTGTTTGTCATTTCACTTATGATGCTTCTTAATTTTAAGGAAAATGGATGATTTGGATTGTTAATTACAGTCAAAAACTCTCTAGGACTAAATTGTATGTCACAATAACATGGTAGGGGGGAAAGAGAACTTGCACCCGTAACGGCATGAAGTTCTTCCAAAACTTTCTTATGATCTTGGTTTTCTTTAAGATTTGAATCGTGTGTAGTGGCCGGCACACAATATCCTGATATCCGATTCAGCAATATATAAGAAATAGCACCAAATCTTACAAATGTCGTATAAATTTCAAACAATAGTTTTTTTGTGCCTTCAATATCTAAATCATCCATTTTCATAGTAAGTATTAACTTATCAGCTATTGATAGCGCATTAATGGACCAATGTCTTATTCCCGGACTCGTATCAATAATGATGTAATCTGTATCAAGCTTGGTAATAATTTGTTCTCTAAGAAAAACTAATTTTCTAAACTGCTTTTTCCAATAGTCCGTTCCATTACCCATTTCAAATTTAAATATCGCGTCTCTGCTAGGATTAGAGAATCCAGTATAGATTTTCCCTGTAAAATTGTTCTGCTTTTGATCGTCTTTAAAAAGAATATCAGTCATATCAATTATCGATTCATAAATATCTGCATTATTATCCAAAAAGTCATTTATCCATTTTTTTGGATCTATCTTAAAATAATTATGTAGGCTGGGTGCATAGACGTCTAAATCTAGTATG
>DATEOO010000233.1:0-17232 GCA_035274085.1 Candidatus Nitrosocosmicus sp. | reverse complement strand
GTGATAATATACCAAAATTGGCAGTTGGTATCCTATCCTTCGTAGCGATTTTTAGTGTTTATATAGTCGGATATGATAAAGGACATCTTTTCATTTTGGTGCAAGGAAGCTGAGCCTTTGATACGATGTGGCTGTATGAATTTACTCATGATATAAGACACGCTGCAGGTTTTCCGTGTCACTAGAATAACACTGATTCTTTACTTTTTAGCCTATAACTCTATATATAAATAAATCTCATTTTTTTCAATCCATTTATCAGGATCACTCTTAAATACAGACACTTTTCCGTTAATCATGGTAGCTTGTATTATTTCTTTTAACCTGCAGCTCTAAGTTGTAAAATTTATATTAAAAATGTATATGATAGAGATCGTAACCATGGGTAAAAAAATAAATGTAGCAATTGCCGGTGTAGGAAATTGCGCATCTGCTCTCATTCAGGGAATTCATTATTATAATTCTAATTCTTTGTCTAAGGATTCTGTCGGTCTTACTTCATTTAATCTTGGTGGTTATGAGCCAAGCGATATTAATTTTGTTGCTGCATTTGATATTGCAGAGTCAAAAGTAGGTAAGGACTTGTCTGAAGCTATTCTTTCACCACCAAACAATGCCCTGCAAATCATTGATGTTCCCCCTGCTGGAATAAAAGTTCAAATGGGTAACGTGTTAGACGGGGCAGGAAGGCATTTTTCAGAGATAGTAAAACTTTCTGATAAAACGAATGTCGATGTTTATGATGTACTTAAAGAAACGCATACTGATATTCTAATTAACTATTTGCCTGTAGGAAGTAAAGAGGCTACCCGATATTATGCAGAAAAATGCCTAGAAGCAGGTGTTTGTTTTATTAATGCAATCCCAGTTTTTATATCGTCAGATTCTGTTTGGCAAAAACGCTTTGTTGAAAAAAATGTTCCGTGTGCAGGCGATGATGTAATGAGCCAATTAGGAGCTACCGTAGTTCACAAAACCTTGGCAAAGTTGTGGGTGGACAGAGGGGTATCTATAGATGAGACATATCAATTGAATATTGGGGGAGATATGGATTTCTACAATATGTTAGATGAAGAACGATTGGAAGACAAGCGAGTTAGCAAGACTTCAGCTGTACAGGCTATGATACCCTATGATGTGCCGATGAGGATAGGTCCTTCTGATTACGTTAATTTTCTTCATAATGATAAAGTTTGCTATATTTACATGAAAGGTAGATTTTTTGGAAAGGTCCCGTTAGAATTAGATGTAAAACTGCGTGTCCCGGATGCATATAACAGTTCAGGTGTAATGATTGATGCAATTAGAGGGGCCAAAATCGCACTCGATAGAAATATTTCTGGACCTTTAGAGAGTATCTCTGCTTTTTGTTTTAAACACCCTCCCATTCAAATGTCATACTCAAATGCAAAAGCTAGTTTCATTGATTTTATTGATGGAAAAAGAGAACGATAGACTGAATTTGATTTACTCTCAGTAGCTTTTATTCACTTTGATTTTCAAACTTATTTTAACATATAGGTTGGTTTTGCTAGATCAGTAATATCTATCCAACATTTTGCAATCTTGTCAAGGCAAGAGATACTATTTATCATAGCTATAGAATATTTATCATTAATCATGATCTCCTTATCAGATGTTATATGCTTTTTTAATTCAGAGATTGATTCTTTAAATTCTTCATAGTTTTCATTTACCTTAAACGCCTTATCCCTGCTTGTACTGGTAAAAGCTTCGATGGAAAAGTGTTGCATTTCTTCCAGTGAATAGCCCGCTTTTCTAATCAGGTCGGCAATCTGCTTTTTTTCCTTAATTTCAGAAAGATAGGATACTAATTCTGCTATTAAATCTCCTGCATTTTCAAGATAATTAGCTGCTATCCTGTAGTCAAGCATATCGATATTGCTTAAATTTAGATTGCTAGCCAGCTTCTTGTTCATAATGGCTGTCCTTATTACTCTAACGAGAAGGAAATATTGCCTGTCTATTTCATCGTCTCGACTGTCAATTTTTTTCTTTAGATCTGTTCCAAAGCCTTCGCTTAGTGAACGAATTGTTTCCTTGAACATTCCTGTTATGATTGAATTCATCATGCTCAATATCTTTTCAATGTTTAATGTTTTAGCATCAATTAAGAATTGAAGATGTATATTATAGCTATTCTCATCAACAATTTCTAATCCAATTAATTTTCTGGTAGCCCTCTTTATTGTTTCGCTATCTTCAAATGATATCTGATTCTTCGAATGTATACTTATCCTATTGTATCCCAATAGATAGGCGCCAAAAATTTTATTAAGAAGGATTTTAACCAGTTTATCTCTAATTTCTACCTGATTAGCAATGTCATTATTTGATTGTTGATTACTATCCTCGTGTCCATACTCGAATTCAATTTTTATTTGCTCATCTTCGTAATTATTATAAATTGATACAGTATTGTCAATATTAGTTTCAATGGTTAGACTGTTTCCTTTTCCTAGTGAATTTTTCTTTATCCAATCATTTGGAAGGGATATGAGAATACTACTTCCGATTTGTTGTAATATTCGTGTATATATTGTCATATTTAATATATATAAATATAAATAAATTATACTATATTTTTATATTTACTTTTGATATTTATAGAGTGTAGTGGTTTTAGTTACTCAAGTACCTGTAGCAATGGCAAAGGCATACAGTCCTGGTCACATTACTGGTTTCTTTTCCACCCCAGACTCTCACATTTCCACGACAGATCCAAAATTTCTAGGATCTATAGGTGCTGGTTTTAGTATTGATAAAGGTATTACATCTACTGTTAAAGTATTTTCTTCAACTGAAAAGAATTGCGAAATAAGACTAAACGGAATCCCTAATTTTGAACTAAAGGTATCAAATTTTGTCGTAGCCTCTTACATGAGGTTAATTCATGAGCCTGTTTTTCTATCAATAGAACATGAATCTGATTTACCTATTGGATATGGACTGGGGTCTAGCGGCTCGGCCGCATTAAGTCTTTCTTATGCGCTCAATGAAGCATTAAATACTAACTTGACCAAAGTGCAAGCAGCCCAAATAGCACACAATGCTGATATAGCGTGTAAAACTGGACTGGGAACAGTCATCTCGGAATTCACTGGTGGTTTTGAGCTGCGGTTGAAGATTGGTGGACCTGGTATTGGTCGAGTAATCAAATCTGATTTGTCAGAAGACTGGTGCGTTATCATATTATGCATAGAACCCATTAAGACAGAACTATGGTTCGAAAAGTCCATTACAACTGATAATAGACATTATTTGAATTTTTTAGGTAAAAAAATGGTAAGTGATTTGCGACAAGATCAAAATATCGGATCATTTTTGGATATGTCTTATCAATTTGCTCGTGAGTGCCACCTAGATAAAGGAAAATGTAAAAACCCACTAAATCTCCTGCAGACCGAGGGCATCAAGGCTAGTGTAGCACTTTTTGGACATACTCTATTTGCAATGACTGATAGGGACAAATTATCTAGGGTTGTGAAATTATTAGAACAGTTTAGTGGGCAATTACTAGTGTGTGGTGTTGATAATTTAGGTGCCAGACTGATTAGAAGAAATGACTAAGCATGGAGAGGAAAATTGAATTACATGAGAGTCATCCAAGGTATTTATCGTTGTTAGCGAGAGAAAAACTGGTAACAGGTTTCAAGCGAGGTATAGTAGCATCAGAGGGTCTAATCGCACATGGGAGAGGGGAGTGCTTTGACTATTTACTAGGAGAATGCACAATCCAATCCTCTAGAGATGCAATAAATGTCGCTTCCGCCGCATTATTACTTGCCAACTATCCGATAATATCTATAAATGGTAACGTAACGGCTCTATGCGTAGACCAAATATGTAGATTAAATCGATCTTTAGAAAATTCCGCTGTTGAGATAAATCTTTTTTACTATACAAAAGAGAGGGAAAAGTTGATATCAGAGGAATTCAAGAAATATGGATTGACAAGATTATTTGGTATTGATCCAAATAATCTTGAAAGCATCCCTGAACTGGAGAGTAACAGAAGACTTGTCGACAGGGATGGTATATCTAAAGCTGATGTTGTCTTTGTACCTTTAGAAGATGGTGATAGAACCATAGCCTTAAAACGGCTGAATAAGAAAGTTATCACTGTGGATTTGAACCCACTTTCAAGAACAGCATTGACATCGGATATAACAATAGTCGATAATATTGTAAGAGTAATTCCTCAACTTATAGAACGCGTGGAATTTCATAGAAAACACTCGAGCGAAGCTGACCTAAATGATCTTTTAGAGAGCTTTGATAATTTGGACGGCCTCAAAAAGGCTCTTGAAGTGATGAAATCTAAACAAGTTCCCCTTCAATAAAAATGAATCAGGCATTAATTTTACTGGTTTTTTTAAACTCATATTGGGAGCTATGATTGAATCTGATCCCAAACATTAACGATTTACAACAAAAAAAGATAAAATGTGAAAAAATCACCGTCGTAACTGCTTATGATTACATAACATCAAAGATCTGTGATGAATCCGGAGTTGATATATTACTTGTGGGTGACAGTGCTGGCATGGTTATGCTGGGATACCCAAGTACAATTTATGTTACTATGGAAGAAATGATGGTCTATTGCAGAGGTGTTATTAATGGATCAAAAAATTCTTTAATCATTGCTGATATGCCATTTGGATCCTACCAATTTGATGAGTCATTGGCTTTCTTAAATGCAACGAAATTTATTAAATTAGGTTGTCATGGTGTAAAACTTGAAGGTGGCCTTGAAGTTGTGCCTCTCATAAAGAAACTTACAGAATATGGAATACCAGTTATGGGACATATCGGATTAAAGCCTCAGACCTCATTACTATGGGAGGGTTACAAGGTGCAAGGCAGAACTACGGATTCTGCGATCTCTTTGCACCAACAAGCAATAGAGTTAGAAAAGGCTGGAGCTTTTAGTTTGGTACTAGAACTTGTGACCAGTCAGGTAGCCGAACAGATCTCAAAATCCCTCACTATTCCAACGATTGGGATAGGTTCAGGCAGTGGATGTGATGGTCAAGTTTTGGTTTTTCATGATCTTGTGGGATCTTATAATAACTTTAAACCAAAATTTGTAAAGCGTTATTTGGAATCTTTACCTTTAATATTGGGTGCGATGAAAAATTATGTTTCAGATGTAAAAAACGGTAAATTTCCAGATAAAGATCATTCATTTTTTATTGCAGAAGCGGAGTTATTTGGATTCAATAAATATCTAAATACAAAAGCGGATAATCACAGATTGAAACCAAAATAAATAGGATCGACTTGAAATGGTAAATGATGAATCACTTATCAGAAAATCCGTTGGTAGTAACGACGGTTATGAATATGATGGTTTACATCCGTCGAAGGATATTAAAGGCACTCTGGGAAACGAATTATTGGGAAAAAGAGTTGTAATTTGTGTCACCGCTAGTGTAGCTTGTTACAAGGCGATTGACTTGATCAGGTTACTGATGAGACATGGCGCCGATGTATTTGTAGTGATCTCAAAAGCGGTTGAAAAATTTATAAATAAAGAATATTTTTTGTGGGCAAGTGGAAATTCAGTAATATCGGAACTCTCTGGAAATTTAGAACATGTAAGAGTAGCTAATTTTAGAACATCTGATCTGATAATAGTATATCCATGCACAGCTAACACAATAGGCAAATTTGCAAATGGAATCGACGATACATCAGTGACTTCAGTGCTATCGATAGCACTCGGAGCTAAAATTCCTATAATAATTGCCCCAGCCATGCATGATGCTATGTACCAAAACACGATAATCAAGCAGAATATCCAATATTTAGAAAGAATCGGTATAGTGTTTGTGAATCCCATACTTGAAGAAGATAAAGCCAAAGTAGCAACCGTCGAATCCGTATACTTGCAAACTATAGATCATATTGAGAATCAAATTTCAAAATCTGGTAAGAATGATGCTATCCCAAAAGATCACTTGTATTGGTTTTTCTGTAAATGTCAGATTAATAATTCGATTCTATTTGGTGATGAGCAAATGCGATCGTTTATGAAGAATAGAAAGATTTTGATATCTACAGGCAGTACCATTGAGCATATAGATCCGATTCGGGTAATTTCTAATACCAGCTCTGGTAAAATGGGTTATTTTCTGTTAAATAAAGCTCTCGATTTGGGACTAGATGTTACTCTTGTCAAGGGATCAACAATGATAGATTGGGAATATACTAAATTGAAAGACCAGTTTGATTTTAGGATAATTGAAGTACGAACAAGTCAGCAAATGCTAGACTCTGTAATGGGGGAGTTATCTTCAAAACCTTACGATATGATAATACTGGCTGCAGCTGTTTCTGATTTTAAACCAGAATTTACTTCAAGTGATAAAATTGCAAGCAATCGTGATTCTTTTGTCATTAGACTTGTACCAACTAGCAAAATTGTCAATCAAGTCAAATGCATCCAGAGGAACACATTCTTAGTTGCTTTTAAGGCCGAATATCACCTTTCAGACCGAATTCTGTTAGAGAGGTCCTATCGGAAGCTACTAGACTCTGACGCCGATATGATTGTCGCTAATGACGTTGGTACTAAAGGTGCATCTATTGGCTCAGATTCAAATAAGATCATGATCGTAGATAGATTAAGGAATTTTTACGACTTTCCACTTCAAAATAAAGAATCAGTTGCAGAAAACATTCTAAAATTAGTATACTTAAATTTATTCCAACAACGAAGTGATAAATCTAAGGTTAGAATCTAATACCTACCAAACACGATTTAATAATATCCATTTAATCATAATTGATCCTCCTGTTTTTTACAAATAAAATTATATAAAGAGGTCGAAAGAAACACAATCATTTGTCATTAAGTAAGTTATTGAGTCGTCAGAATGATATTTTAGTTATGCCAGGGGTATATGATGCTTTGACTGCCAAGATTGCAGAACAAGCTGGTTTTGAGGCTATTTTTCAAACCGGTTACGGAACATCGGCGTCATTGTTAGCACTGCCAGATTTTGGATTCTTAAGTATTACCGAAACTGTTGAAAATGCACGGAGGATAACTCGAGCAGTTGATTTACCATTAATTGTAGATGTGGATACTGGGTACGGTAACCCTTTGACCGTATCTAAACTAGTAAATGATTTACAAAGAATAGGGGCGTCAGGGATATTTCTAGAAGATCAAGTTTGGCCAAAAAGGTGTGGTCATATGATGGGTAAGGAAGTTATCCCTTCTCAAGAATACATTCAAAAACTAAGGTCAGCCATTGATGCTAAGACAAAAGACTCAGATTTCATCATAGTGGCCAGAACTGATGCAATGGCACCCCTGGGGATTGATGAAGCTATAAAAAGGGGAAAATTATATAGCGAAATTGGTGCTGACATCGTTTTTGTAGAGGCCCCGAGTTCTATCGAGGACATGAAAAAAATTGCAGACCAAATTGACGCCCCATTGGTAGCTAACATGATAGAGGAAGGTATAACGCCTAATTTGACTTCGACTGACCTTCTAGAAATGGGATACAAAATTGCCCTATTTCCACTTTCTGGATTATTTTCCTCCGCCTTTGCAATATTTGAAACGTTCAAGACTTTAAAAGAGACGGGTACAACAAAGACCTTAAAAGATAAAATGATGAAGTTTAAGGAATTTAATAGACTAGTTAGTCTAGATAAATATATGACCATGGAAAACAAATATGTTTGATTCTATGACAATAACCTCAACTTGACTATTGTTGAATACATATTTTGTTTTTGCTATTCTAACCGTTTTTGGCATTGGCTGCTTAATTGGGATCATTCCAATAATCCAAAACTTTCCCTACCCTGTAGGCTATGATTCTATAAATTACTATTTACCTACTCTTTATGATCTGAATTCTAGCCATATAATCGGGGGAAATTTATTTCCAGTTTATGTATTTTTGGTATACTCTTTTCATTTGATCTCTTTTTCTGATTTATATCTTGCCTTTAACGCTATAAACATTGTATTATATGGATCTCTTAGTGTTACCATTTATCTTTTAGTTCATAGTGTACTTAGACAATCAATTTTTAAAAGTATATTGTTTGCCATTTTTGTTATACTCCAGCTAAGTACTCTAAGAATGGCCTGGGATCTACATAGGGATATCTTGGCGCTTATTTGTCTTAACCTTAGTTTAATTGCCCTAAATCATTTAAGGACAATTCATTTCAATAGACCTTTACTCTCAAATTACATTGCTGTTAGCATCCTTTATCTGGTCACACTATTTTCTGATAGGATGATGGGGGTTCTATTAATAATATCGGCAATCTTCTTTTCTATCAGGTATAAACTCATTCTTCTAGGGATCATTAATTTATCATTACTAACATTGTTTATATCTTATTTCTTCTTGCTAGATGATATCACATTTGTTTCTATGGGGTCTAATCTCTTAGATACCTTGGTGAATCCTGTATATAACAAAAATAGTATGTCTCCATACGATTTACTTGTTTTGCAACTTTCACTATATGGGATCCTTATTCCATTTTTCATAGTAGGTTTTTTTAAAAAGTCAAATTCACTAATCCTCAAGATTCCTACCCTGGTGACAATTTTACTATCATTTAGCTGGATCCTGATTCCTAATCATAGTTATTTGGTACCGGAGCGTTGGATTATTCTTTCAGGACTTTTTATTTCCATCTTTGGACTATACGGGTTTTTCCTTATCGTTGATAGATTATTAAATTCAAAGCTTAAAAATCTAGTTTCGATTTTATTTATTTCTTCTTTTATTATTTATGGAATATTATTTATAGTTCTTCCGTATGGAATTGTATTCACAATCCCTTCTCTGTTTCAAACCCAAACAGGATTAACAATTCCGTTGTCCATGTCTTTTAATTCATTGGAGATATCTAAGAATCAAGACTTGGTAAAATCTATAAATTGGATTAATACCAATACAAAGAATAATTCAGAAATTATTGGAACAATGCACTGGCGGGGTTGGTTTCATTTATTTTTAGAAAAACCACGACAGTATCTTTTTTCTGAGACTGTATCTTTACCAAGTAATTATTCTACAATCGGCAAGAATGGAACTGCCTTGTACGATAACCGGCAAAGCAATGTTGACGTTAAGTGTGTTAAAGGGGAGGGATATGTAAATACTAGTTCATTTTCTGAAAGTAAAAGGAATATTTACTTGATCGATTTTGAGTCCACTCATTACGATCTGTATTACTATTACCCGATAGTTCATCATTCAAAATACTTTAATATTTATGAAATTACTGATTTAGTTTGTAGATGATTTATGCTTAGCTATATTATGGTTTAATTAACGATTTGATTTTTTCTATCTGGGTTTTTCTTGTAAATTTTCTAATATCATCTGGGTACATGCTATCATATCCATCAAGCTTCGGTTTATAAGATATATAATAATATAACATATACAATGCTCCCACCCGACCAATGGGTTTGCTGGTACCAAAATATAGGAAAAATCTTCCAAATGCAAATAGTGGATGATAACCTAGCGTTCTCATACTGGCACCGAATTCATAAAAGTGATGATTTTGCCCTAGGGGTCGAGTATGCTCAAATCTTGCCTCTTTTAAGATGAGCTCTTTATATCCATTCTTTCTGGATGCAATTAAAATAGCGGATTCATATCCCATTTTCTCGGGATATTGAGCATATTCTTTATAAAAGAAGGAGTTCCTCACAAATCTGCCTGCTCCGCGAGGAGTTTTATAAATACCATCATCAAGAGTCCCAGATACAATCGCATAATCTGTATTATTATCCATAAATGCAATTATTTTTTCAGCGTAATCGTTGACATATATGGTATCATCAGTGCCAATCATATGATAATCTGTTTCCTCCAATTTTTTTTCAACTATTAGAGCCAAGGCTTTATTCCAGTTTTTAACCACTCTAGAAATATCATAACCCAAATCAGGATTGGAGATGATATATAAATTCTCGACTTTATTAGATAACTCTTTTAAGATTTTTCCAGTATTATCTTTAGAGCCATCATCTATTACAATTATATAGGATGGTTGAATTGTTTGGTTAAATAGCGACATTATGGCCTTCTCAATATCGTTTTCGGAATTTCTGCATGTTACAATTGTAAAATAAGTTCCCATAGTTACTGTTATCTAACTATATTATAAACTCATATACATATATAATTTAAAGAATGTGATTTATAGATTATCGTTTAAATGAGAATAGATATGACTTTTTTTGGAGTTATACGGAGTATTTATTTATATGCAATCTTTGTACAATTGATGTAGCAATTCCAAGCTCGGCTATTAACTTGATATCGTGATTCTAAAAATCACTTACGATACTCTGTGTCTATAATATCAAATAAAAAAAATCAAAAACACTTTAGATGGGTAGTATACAAATAGTTTGCTTAAAGACAAATCTAAACGTATTATGACCAAATTAATAATAGAAAATTGTTGTCTTAACCCATAGAGAAGGTAAGTACTCTCTATTTTTAATCCCTCTAAAATATCAATTAACAAATGATTTATAATTTCATGCATTTATCCTATTCATATTAGAATGCGTATTCTCCACATAGAAGATGCTGCCGCTGTAGCCTGTATCCTGGCTAAATATCAAAATCTGACACAGGGATTTGAATCTAAGGTTGTTAAGATGGATAGATATGATAAATTTGGATTTTATAAGTTTTACAAAGACTATGTAAAAGTCACGACGTCGGAAGATCTATTTCTCAGTGCCATTCTTGAAGAGGCAGAAAAAGCTGATATTATTCATGTACATAGCAAAGTACAATTGGTTCCCTATTTACGGAATAAATATGGAAAATCAAAAAAAATAGTTTTGCATTATCATGGGACTGATATAAGGGGATTAAAAAAACAGAAACTTCCGCATCGGTCAAGAATCTCTGATACTGCGATACGATTGATTTATCTATATAGGCGCATTAGGAATAACATTTTACTAAAAAAAAGAATACATTCTAAAGTTCAATCATTGTCAGATTTGATAATAGTCTCTACTCCTGATCTGCTTCAGTACGTCTCATCAAAAAGAGGAATAAAGAATATATATCTTCCAAATCCAATAGATTCCGATCTTTTTAATCCTGGTATAATTTCCTCTATCAATTCTAACGACAGCCTTCATGCAGAAGCCGTTACGATGGATACCGAAGTAACTGATATGTCATGGGTTCATAATTATCTAAAAATGAATAGAATTAATTTTGACATTGATGTATATGATCGAATTAAACAACCTTTGATGTATTCTGAATTACCTAGATTTTTGAAGCGTTACAAGATATACGTCGATATTAGGTATGTTGATGGAAAAATCTTAACTAATCTAAGTAAAACCGGATTGGAGGCTTTGGCCTGTGGCCTCGATGTATTAGATTTTGATCTTAATTTTAGACACGGTCTGCCATTCGAACACTGTCCATTATCAGTTGTATCAAAACTTTCTGAAGAATATGCTAAACTTTGATTCAATGAATATTACTGTCTGCTATAATCGTACGAACTGATAAATCATCAATCAATTTAGTCTCATTAGTTTAATACCATTAATTATTTATTTTTTCCTCAAATGTGATAATTTGATGTAAAAAAGTATATTTATTTATCCTAACCTACTCACAATATTTCGAGTTGAGGATCTTGCACCTGTCTACTGAAGGACTCCCAGACTGGAGAATCGAAAAATCAGCAATTACAGCAAAAAGTCAGGGACATGATGTTTTATTTGCAGGGTCTAAAAGTCCGTTTAAATACAATAGGAAGACATTTTCTAAAGTTTATGAAATTACCTGGTCAGCAAAAGCTAGATATGGGTTGCCGCATTATTGGGGTCTGGTTCAAAAGCATCTATCCAAGATTATTAATGATGCCCGTCCCGAAATAGTCCATGCCCATAATATTTTTTCTGCCAAGATGATGCTTAAATTTGATTTACCGTTTGTTTATGACGATCATGAGTATTGGTCCAAACACTCTCGGTTACTCATAGAAATGGAAAAATTACATGAGGATAAATCTGAAAACACAAACTTGACTAAAATAATAAGGAAAATGCCAAAAAAAGTAAAAAGGAACCTTGTAAATAGGCATGTTAATCATCTGTGGACCAAGTGGGAGGAGGAATTAGTTTCCTCGATACCTACAATTACTGTATCAAATGAAATTGCAGATGGTTTACGTTTGATTGGTAATAGTGACAAAATATTTGTAGTACCTAACTTTCCAATGAAGTCTGAAACTGATGGATTAAGAAGACCTCAGCCCCATACGAAGCTGTCCAGTGTGTACGCTGGATCAGATGGATATAATAAGAAAAAATATCCTAGCCGGAATATAGATGGATTAATAGACATATTTGCTGAGCGGGATATTGGTGAGCTGACAATTGTAGGATGGAGCGGGGAACCTTCTAAAAATGTAAGATATACTGGATTCCTGGACAGAATCGAAATGTATAATGAGATGGCAAATCATTCCATAGGTTTAGTACCCTTTAAGACACATTGGTCTCATGAATATATTAATCCTAATAAAGCGTATGAATATGCACATGCAGGATTATATGTAATGTTTACAAATTCTTTTAAGCCATTAAGAGATATATTGAATGATCACTGTGTGACATTTGAAGATTATGATGATATGGCTTCAAAGTTATCCTATTTTAAACACAACTTAGATGAAATCTATGAAAAAAGATTAAAATTGTTCGATTTTGCTCATAAGAATCTCAATTGGGAGCAAAACGCAGAAAAAATATTTGATGCATATCGAGCATGTTAATTTTAGCATTCTAAATATTTCCTCTAAAATAAAAATAATTATATCGTGGCGCAGAAGTAGGAAGACATGTCATATATCCCTGGAGAGTACTGGGCAGAAAGAGGAAAAGAATATAAGAATAATTTCAAATATTCTGATAAATTTGAGTTACAGGAGCAGATGCTAATTGAATACCTAAAAAAGTATTCATTCTCTAGTGTACTCGAAGTTGGTTGTGGTTTTGGAAGAATAACAAAATTATTGCTAACTAATTTTCCTGAAATCACAGATTATTATGCATTTGATCTCTCTCCACATCAAATCGAAAACGCCAAAATTAATATTAAAGACGCGCCAAAAAGTGAATTCGTTCATTTTGCTGTGTCGGATATTCAGTCATTTCAGTCCCCTAATAAATATGACCTAGTTATCGCATCAGAAGTATTACTTCATATCTTGTCTGCTGAGATTGAGCAAGTCATAGAAAAGTTAGTGAGTTTATCGAATAAGTATATTTGTAATATTGATTGGTATGAAGAGAAGACTCCAAGAAATGCCGCACCACATAACTTCATACATCAATATGAAAAAATTTACAAAAGTCTACCTTCCATAGAATCAGTGTATCGAATACCTATAGTTAAGAAAAAAGGATTTCTTTCCAAGATTGATACAAAGCAGTCTATTTTCTTCTCTATATTAAGATCTTGACAGAATATCGAAATTAACTATAATATTGCACTTGCACTTGCAGATAAAGAAAATTTTAATAATATTTAATTCAGAAAAGAACTATTTATAATGCATAGCACTCTTTTACCATTCTATAAATATTCTCTATCGAATGATTCTTTCTGACATACTCATATCCAACCCTAGCTATTCTAGCGCTCTCCTCTTCATTTTCAATTAAACTTATCAGATCTTTTTTGAATGTACTTTTGGTAGTCCTATAAATTGGTGGCTTATATTTCTCATATAAATAATCAGATACATAAGCAATGACTGGTTTGTTTAATGCCATGCCTTCAAGTTCAAATTTTCCATACCAACCTATGTCGGGCATTATCTTTCCAATAACAATGTCTGCAGAGGAAATCATTTGTAACGTTTGAAAATGGGAAACATTCAAAATTTCTATTACTTCGCATTTGTTTTCTCTTTTCAATTCGCTCAGAACCTGAGCATAGTAGTCACTGGGTGAAGTTGAATAATTCTTATAATAAGGATAATGTGCTATCTTTTTGATTTTCTTGTTATTTGTTACTCCAATCTGAAGGTTATTTTTAATACCAATGTTCTCGATTTCATTGTAATCAATGGGATTTGGTAACCATTTCCCATTTGGAGCATATTCTAAAAGGTCAGGCGTTGAAACTAAGCAAAAATCATCGTCGTTCTTTCCCCTAATGTCGTTCCCATGATAATGCTTTAGGTAAATTTTATCTTGGTTTCTTTTCTCTAAACTCCTTCTCAATGTACCATAAGGATAGTGATAATGCCATACATCGTATTCTTTCTTTAGCTTACGAAGTAATCTCCATTTTGATATTGGCGATCGATAGTTGATAAAACTACCGCCAAATTGGCTATAAATTTTTCTATTGAAAACATACACATCCACTTCATCTCCTTGTTTCCTTTGATAATCTGCAATTATGGAAGCTATCCCTGAAATATTGTTAATATGTGCTATTTTCATTACAGAAAATATATTTACTTATTATGAATACATATTAATTTTGTCATTAAGGATAAAACTGACCAAAACCAGTATACACAATCTTGCTTTGATTTTCTATGCAAAATCAATTTATGGATCCTCTAGATATGTCTATCCATATAATCGGCCCGAGGAGGAAAGATTCCTCAATCAATTTATGATTGGTGTTTTTTTGAGATTTGATTCACAAATAGATGATCTTTGGTACCAAAGATATAGTTAATTTTGTTTTCTTATGGTTATCTATTTTCATTTATAGCTTTTATCTTCAAAGCAAGATCGCCCCTGTTATCCTATTTACATCTTCTAAGCACTTGGGAATGCTTGGGAATGCTTGGACTAATAAACAAGGCAGTGCGGATGAATTGTTTTAAATTTTCTATTATTATTACAACTTGACCACAATTGAGGAACCATATTCATCTAATTCATTAAATTTATTAAATTAATCAACATTATAGAGCTAATACATGACTCATTTTTTAAATAATGATAACATTGCAAATTATTTAACCCTGCGGTTTGATCCTACTGTTAATAATTTATTTGATCCACTAAAAAGAGAGAATTTTACGGAAAATATCATTGAAAATATTGATGGAAAAATAACTGATATAGTTAAAAGGGACTTAGAACTAAAATTATTGAATAAAAATATTTCAAACATCTCTCTTGCATTATCTGGGGGCATAGATTCAAGATTTACGCTTGTAATGATAAGAAAATTGTTTCCGGACTTAAAGATTGATTCTATATGCGTTGGATTTGGAGATGACGATGATGAAATTACTAGAGCAAAGGATATTGCAGAAACATATGATTGCGATTTTCACGAACTAATTGTGGATAACGTGCTAGAAGATCTTCCGAAGCTCATTTCTATCGCAGAGGAGCCTAGGTGGAATCTTTATCAATATTATGCATTAGAGGAATCTAAAAAATATTCAAACATTTTGTTTTCAGGAGATGGGGGTGATGAAACTTTTGCAGGATATATATTTCGCTATAAAAAATATTTACAAAGTTTAGGGAATGTTGAGAATCAAACATGGCTAGAAAAATCAAAAATATATCTTTCGTGCCATGAGCGTGATTGGGTACCGACTCAAGATCAGTTGTTTAATAAAAAATTAGAATTTTCATGGGGAAGAATATACGAAAACTTTAAACCTTATTTTGATAACGATCTTCATCCTATAAACCAAGTACTCTTAGCCGATTTTAATGGCAAATTATTGCATGATTGGATACCATCTAATCATAAATTTGGTATGTACTTGGAAATAAATATAAACTCTCTATTCTTGAATCCTCAATTGATTGCCTTGTCGACAAAAATACCATGGAATTTGAAATATGACTATAAAAGAGATATTGGCAAACTTCCTCTAATATCTATTTTAAATAAAAATTCGGGCTTAGATAAATTTGAAGGTACTAAGAAGGGATTTTCTTTAAATTTGTTAAATATGTGGAAAAATTATGGAAGAGACATAATCTTGACTTATCTTAATAGCGATTCAGAGTCGGTGAAAGAAAATATCGTCAATCTTACTTGGATACAGGATTCCATAAAGTTAGTTGATGATGAAATCAATAAAGATTTGAGAATTCGGTATATCAGCAAATTACTATCGGTCTTGTCTTTCGAAGTATGGTACAGGATTTTCGTAACTAGGACGCTTAATGCAAATACAAAATTATGACTTGTTCTAATATTTAACCTACGAAATTAAACTGTCTCATTCATCTTGTTGCTATTAGTTTTAATTCGTTTTGTTTGAAATATTTATCTAATTAATCAAATGATAAAAAGTTTACAAAAATGGTGGAACCACAGATTTCGGCTCAATTTCCAAATGAAAAAATTGACTTATAACAATTCAAATAGTAAGACTAAATTAGATAACTTTTTTTATATATTACATGAAGCCGAAAATTTCAAAGGGATTTGTAAGACGTCGCTGGCTGGATTTTAGGAATGGACATAGCATATACCTTGCATTTCTGCTGACGTTTATTAATTTCATATTGATATCCTATAATTTCTTAATTAAACAATTGCCATTTGGAATTGGTGATTCCATGACTCTTCCATCGTTTATTCTATTGTTCGTACTTATCTACATACCAACCGCAATAACTTTAGGGGTCTGGCATCGAAAACATCAGTATTCTGTTGAAAATGAAGCATTGCTTAGACAGAATTGGATGTGGGCATGGATAAGTCAATATCAGATTAGATTGATTAAGGGTAAGACAAATCCAAAGGAAGATGAATATATCATTAATTATTTGAATGATATACTTATACGGACCAATAAAAGCGAATTATTGGGAGACAACGATAAAACTAGTCCATTACCTAAAGAGGAAAAACTTGATGATAAGAAATGAAATTTATGTGAATGCATTGAGGATATTAAATTCAACCAATCAAGTTTTTTGATCAAAATTCTAACATTCAAATCTGGCTAAACCATGCTGACTTACCATTGGTTTGAACTTTCAAATAAAATCTAGTTTTCTCTTGATATGACACCATAATACGCCTTGCGTACCCCTGGTATCTTGATCAAAATCTTTTTTAGCGCAACCGTCGAGGGGGCTTTACTATGCTTTCTCAAGATCCTTAGATCCTTTTTAAAATTGCTAATAAGTTGTGTATCTAGTGAAAG